>JANOOM010000109.1:0-6239 GCA_031421335.1 Armatimonadota bacterium | reverse complement strand
CCCCGCCCTCTTGCCGCCCGACCCCCGCCCGGCCCCGAGGCCATGCATCCTCGGCCAGTGCCTCACTTCCCTGCAAGATTCATGCCAAGTATTATTGCGGGGCGCGGCAGGAGAAGTGGGTCAGGACGACGAACAGGCCGCGAATGACATTCAGCGGCATTACGTCCAAGCAGCGCGTCCTGCTCCTGATCTGGCTGATGATGGCCGTCGCCTACCTGGACCGGACCAACATCACCGTCGCCGCCCCAGTCATGATGAAGGCCCTGCACCTCAGCCACGCCCGGTTCGGCTGGGTGCTGGCCGCCTTCACGTTCGGCTACGCGCTGATGCAGATCCCCGGCGGCTGGCTGGCCGACCGCATCGGGTCGCGCCCGCTGCTGATCGCCGCCCTGGTCGTCTGGTCGGTCTTCACCGCTCTGACGGGCCTGACGGGTGCGCTCGTCCCCTTGCTTGCCGTCCGCGCCCTCTTCGGCGTCGGCGAGGGCGTCGAGAACGGGGCGCAGTTCAAGCTCATCGGCGACCACTTCGCCGCGCGGGAGCGGTCGTCGGCGACCGCCTTCTTCCTGACCGCCCTGCCGCTGGGTCCCGCCGCCGCCGTGCCGCTGGCCGCCTGGCTGCTGGGCCGAGTCGGGTGGCAGCAGACCTTCCTCTGGTTCGCCCTGCCGGGCCTGCTCGTCGCGGTCCTGCTGTTCCTGTTCCTGCCCCGTCAAAGCGGCGCAGTCGTACATACCGACGTCCGGGGCGCCTCGGGCCACGAGCCGGGCTGGGGCGAAGCGCTGGGGCGACGGTCCTCGTGGCTCGCCTTTGCTGCCTACGGGTTCTTCAACGTCGCCTTCTGGGGCTTCAACGGCTGGATGCCAACCTATCTCAGCCAGGAGCGCCACATCAACCTGAAGGCGCTGGGGCCGCTGGCTTCGGTCCCCTACCTCTGCGGGTTTGTCGGCATGGTCGTCATCGGGAAGCTGGGTGCGGGCGCTTTCTTCCGCCGCCGGGCCACACTCATCGCTGGGAGCTACGGGCTGGCCGCCCTGTTCCTCTGCGTCACCTTCACCGCTCCCAACGTCCCGCGCTGCCTTGTGGGCCTGTCGCTGGCCGCTTTTTTCCTCTACGGCGGCTTCGGTCCGTTCTGGGCCGTCGCCCTCGACCTGACCCCGGACGCCATCCGGGGCGCCTTCACGGGCTTCGTCAACATGGGCGGGCAGATCGGCGGGTTCGCCGCTCCCATCGTCGTCGGCGCCCTCGTCACGCAGACAAAATCGTTCACGGATGGGTTTCTGCTGATGACGACGGCCCTCGTGCTGGCCGCCGTTTTGTTGCTCTGGCTGCAAAAAACGGAACTTTCCGGCGACAAAGGCCGTTAGCAAAACATGATTCGCCCTAGACTTCTACCCACCAGGCTGACAACGCCGGTAGAACGTCTCGGGTTTAGCGCAGCCCAGCTTGCTCTCCTGTGGCCGCTCGGCGGCTTCTTCCTGCTCGCCCTCCTCACCCAGCTCACCTGGCCCAGCCACCTCGTTCACCGCGTCGGCGACTTCGGCAGCCACACCCTGTATCAGTCGTTCATCGGCTTGGCCGCCGCCTTGTTTATCTGGCGCGCTCTGCGGGAAGGCCCGAAAACTCTGCTCTGGTGGCCCCCCGCCGTGGCCCTCGGCTGTGGGCTGTGCGTGGAAGTGTTGAAGCGGGCGACATTGCTGCCGCGACCCGACGGCGACCCGACGGGCTTCCCGAGTGGCCACACGACCTTCTCCTTCGCCCTGGCCTGGCTGCTGACGCAGACGAACCCCAAACTGGCTCCCCTCTGGTACGCTGTGGCCGTCGCCATTGGCTGGTCGCGCGTCGAGGGGGACGCACATTTCCCCTACCAGGTGCTCTGCGGGGCGGTTCTGGGGACGCTGGTCGGGTGGTGCATCAGCCGGGCACTCCCGGTCCTTCCAGCGCGGCGGTGACGGCGAACGTCCACGTCCGGGAAAGCCCCATGCCGAGGGTCAGGGTTTTGGCCGTCGCACTTGTCGCCAGCGGGATGACGACCCGGAACGTGTATTCGCCGCCCGGCTTGAAGTCGTGTTCCGGCGCCTCATCGCTTTTCGCCTTGAGGAAGCCCACGCATTTGTCGGTCTCGCCACCCGAGTCGGTGAGGGTACATGGCGAGGAATCTCCGCCCGTGACGTCGAGCATGGTCTGCGGCGTGGGCGTCAGGTTCCTCACCGTGAGGGTCACCAGGGCGTACTTCTTGCCGTCCGCTGGGGGCCCTCGCTCTGGAGTCGGGTCGGAAGTGTAGCGGAGACTGTCCAGCCGGAGCGCGAAGCCGCCCGACGGCAGGAAGACCCCCGCCGTCCCCTTGCCGCTGTCCAAGGCGGTCGCGCCGGAGGGGTCGGCCGGGTCCCGGACGTCGTCGGGGAGCGGGGCGATCACGTTCCTGGGGTCGCCGTCCTTGCCCGCTTCGGCCTCCGTCGCCCCCGCCACGAAGTAGCGCAGGACCTTCTCACTGCTGTTCAGGCAGCCCTGGTTGACCATGATCTTGACGATCCTCGCCTTGGCCGGCACAGCCAGAACGAAGCGCAGGGGATCATGCCGCTCCGGCTGCCCCACCCCCTGTCCGGGCCGCAGGGTCAAAGTGTCGTCACTGTTGTCCCTGCTGGCGAGGACCAGGTCCAAGACGCTGTTCGTGTAAAGCGCGCCCTGGGCATCCACCAGTGTGACGTAAGCATCCGAGTTGAAGTTGTTGTCGGATGACCCGGCGTTCTTGATCGCCACGTCCACGACCACGAGTTTTTTGTCTGTTCCCGCCATGCGCGTTTCGTGTGCGGGGATCGGCTCGACCGTATAGCGAGCGGACAGCACCTCGAAATTAAACGTATCTTTGAGGCTGTAAACGGTGCCAAACGCCCCATCGCCGCCGGCGATCTGTTTCTGCCCCTTCGACTGAGGAAGCGCGGGGCGCTTCGCCTTATGCGGGGCAGCCGCGCACAGGGGCGCAGCACAGAAGAAGGCCAGGGAGGAGAGCAAAAGAGGGGCTTGACGGTGCATGGGCGGTGGCTCCTTTGAGTGCAGTGGGGGCAAGAGGGCTAAAGACTATTCGGCGGGCGTCCTGCAAAATGTTTAGCGCAGCGTTCGTGTCACGGTTCAGCGTCAAGCCGCACGCGCACTGATGGCGCCGGTCGGACAGCGTCTTGGGTGCGACCAGTCCGCACCCGGAGCAGCGGCGGCTCGTGTTTGCGGGGTTGACGTGGACCATGCTGCGCCCGACCTTCTCGGCCTTCCAGGTCAAGACCAGCCGGAACAAGGACCAAGCCGCATCCGAGATGGACTTCGCCAGGCAGTGGTTCCGCACCATGTTCTTAATCACCAGTGCCTCCACCGCGATTAGCCCGTAGCGCGTGACCAGCCGCCGGGCCGTCTGGTGTGCGAAGTCGTGCCGCCGGTCACGGACGCGCGCATTGAGCCTTGAAGCGGCGCGCTTGGCCGTCCGCTGCCGCCGCGTCCCCCGCCGGGCGCGGCTGACCCGCCGCTGTGTCTGCGCCAGTGACCTCTCCGCCCGGCGGAAAAAGCGCAGGTTCTCGATGAACTCCCCGGTAGACAACGCGGCGAAGTGCGTCAGCCCCACGTCCAAGCCGACTTCCTCCTCGGACGGCGGCAGCGGGACGGGTTCGGCTTGGCACGCAATGCAGGCGAACCACTGCCCGCAGACCCTCCGGACCGTACACGTCCTGACGGCCCCCACCAGGGGCCGGTACAGGCGCGCTTTGATGGCCCCGATCTTGGACAAGCACAGCCGATCGTCTTCCAGGTGAAAGCCGCTCTGGGTATAAGTGAGCGAGTCATAGCCCTTATCTCGACGCTTGGGATGCCCCGCCGGCTCGCCGGCCTTGATGCGCCGGAAGAAGTCCTGGAAGGCCCGGTCCGCGCGATGCACGACGTCTTGCAGGGCCTGCGAGTGGACGCGCTTCCGTTCGGGGTGGGTCTTCTTCCAGCCGGGTCGGGCCGCCTGCTGCTGGAAGCGCGTGGGCGCCCGCCCGAGGCGGTCGCAGTCGTGGATGCGCCAGTGAAGGAGAGAGTTGTAGAGGTCGCGGCAGGTGTCAAGGGTGTCTGGGAGAACGCGGGCCTGTGCTTTGCTGGGGTAGAGCCGGTAGCGGGACGTCCGGTACATTAGGACCGCCTTTCCTAGCGAGCATGTAAGAGGCAGTTAGGGGAACCTGGAACCAACTCAGTGACATTTCCCGCCGCAAGGCACGGCAGGCTTTCTGCGTCAAGGTGACGGAAGCATTGATCACCCAATGCCGGGTATGGCAGTTACGGAGAACCCGGAACGCCGATAGTGACGCTTCCCGCCGTGGTACGATGGCAGGCTTTCCTCGTCGGAGCGAGCGCGTTAGCGCCCTAATGTGTGGGGAGTGGGTCGGCAGGGATTCGAACCCTGGACGGCGATATTAAAAGTATCGTGCTCTACCACTGAGCTACCGGCCCGTGGAAAGAGTGTACCCAAAAGCGATACTAAAGTCAACACGTTGACGGCCAAAAGCGGCAGGAGACGGGGCGGGTTTGGGCGAATTAAAGCGAATGCACAGGCAACGCAAACGGAGGCACGAATCACATGGCGGATAAACCGAATTTCGGACTGACGGGGCTTGCGGTCATGGGGCAGAACCTGGCGCGCAACGTCGCGCACAAGGGGTTCCCCATCGCCGTCCACAACCGGACGACAGAGAAGACAGACAAGTTCATGCAGGAGCACGGCGGCGAGGGAGCCTTGATCGGGTCGCAAAGCGTGGAAGAGTTCGTCGGCGCGCTCCAGTCGCCGCGCGCCATCATGATCATGGTCAAGGCGGGGCGGGCCGTGGACGACGTCATCGCCGAGATCAAGCCGTTGCTCGCCCAGGGCGACCTCCTGATTGACGGTGGCAATTCCCTCTACTCGGACACCGAGCGGCGCGTCACCGAACTCGCCCAGGACGGCATTCTGTTCCTCGGGGCCGGCGTTTCGGGCGGCGAAGAAGGTGCGCTGAACGGGCCGAGCATCATGCCCGGCGGGACCGAGGCGGCTTACAAGATCGTCGAGCCGATTTTCACCAAGATTTCCGCCCAGGTGGACGGGACACCCTGCTGCACCTACATCGGCGACGGCGGCGCGGGCCACTACGTCAAGATGGTCCACAACGGTATCGAGTACGCCGACATGCAGCTCATCGCCGAGGCTTACGACCTGCTCAAGAACGGGGCTGGGCTGACGAACGACGAGCTTCATGCTGTCTTCACCCAGTGGAACGAGGGCGACCTGGACTCGTTCCTGATTGAGATCACCGCCCAGATATTCGCCAAGAAGGACGACGATACGGGCGACTACCTCGTGGACCGCGTTCTAGACCGGGCCGCCCAGAAGGGCACCGGCAAGTGGACCGTCCAGAGCGCTTTAGACCTCGGCATCCCCGTCACCGCCATCACCGAGGCCGTCTTCGCTCGCGGCCTATCGTCGTTCAAGGAGGAGCGCGTGGCGGCCTCCAAGGTCCTCCCCGGCCCGACCGGCGGCAAGATCGAGGGCGACAAGCAGGGATTCATTGACGCCGTCCGCGATGCTCTGTATGCCTCCAAAGTCGTCGCCTACGCCCAAGGGTTCGAGCAGATGCTGGCGGCGGCCAAGGAGCACCGCTGGCACCTACACCCCGGCGAAATCGCCACCATCTGGCGGGGCGGCTGCATCATCCGCGCCCGCTTCCTGGACCGCATCAAGGACGCCTACGATCAGAACCCGGATCTGCCGAACCTGCTGCTGGCCCCTTACTTCACCGAGGCCGTCGCGGGCGGCCAGGACGGCTGGCGCCGGGTCGTCGGCGAGGCCGCGCGCCTTGGCATCCCCATCCCAGCCTTCTCGTCAGCCCTGGCCTACTACGACGGCTACCGCCGCGAGCGCCTGCCCGCCAACTTGATCCAGGCCCAGCGTGACCTGTTCGGGGCGCACACCTACGAGCGTACCGACAAGTCCGGCGCCTTCCATTCCCAGTGGGCGGAAGAAAAGCAGGAGCCGAAGACCACATCCTAGCCTGGGGCTGAGACCAACAACTGAGCACGAATGGGAACACCCCGCCTCAGTCTGGAGGCGGGGTTTCTCGCGCGGAGGCGGACACAGTAGGGGCAGGCCCCCGTGCCTGCCCTTCTCCGCGTACCTGCCCTTCTCCGCGTACCTGCCCTTCTCCGCGTACCTGCCCTTCTCCGCGTGCCTGCCCTTCTCCGCGTGCCTGCCCTTC
>JANOOM010000108.1:0-7127 GCA_031421335.1 Armatimonadota bacterium | reverse complement strand
ACCGAGGCCGGACGATAATACCGAGGCCGGACGATAAGACCGAGGCCGGATGTCCTTGTCCCCAGGGGGTCCTCTCCTGGGACTGAGTTCTCTGTCCGAAGGACACCGTTCCTAGCGAGTGGTTTTCAACCACTCGTTCGGGCAGCGTGTCAGGCTTGCGTAACAGCAGTGATATAATACAGATAAGCACTGAGCCAGTGCAGAACAAGAAACTTGAAGCGCTGCTGGGCTGAAATCGTTAATCCCGCCTTGCGTAACCCCGATAAAATCCTAAATCCTGTGGGCCGCTCCGTAAATAAACCCTGCCAACAATCACGTTCCTTGCAACACAGCAGCCAGAGTGCAGAACTGCCCTGGGTCAACAGAGCGTCGGTTGAAAGACCGTAAAAGCCTGCTCACGAACCATGGAGTGCTTGCCATAGGGTGAAATGCTTGCCATAGATCGAAACGTCGTGGGCAGAAAAGCGGTCCAGGTTTCCGGTCCTGCCTTCACGGTCCCCGCCCATGGAACACCCCCCAAAGATAACTCCAGCAGCAGGGCCTTGGTCCACCTCAAGGCGCTGGCACGCTGGCTGGCGGCCCGTTCAACGCCGGACCTAAGAAGATAAATGCCACCACCATCTTCGCTGACCCAAAGCTGGCTGGCCGCCAGCAGCCCCACGGAGACGTACTGGTTAAGACCGGCCCGCCGTGTCGCTAGAGCGGGATCGCCGCTCGGATGGACTCGATAACGATCATGACAGTTAAGAGGAGAATAATGATGAACGCAACGATAAAAGCGTCTTTGAAGCAGCCATTTCACCTTGCCGTGTTCGCGGGTGCTACCCTCGCGCTTGCCCTAACGGCGGCGCGTCCCGCAGCCGCGCAGACGGCTGGAGGAGCACCGGCGACTGCCCCGGCCGCTGCCCCGATGGTCATGGACCTCGCGATCGCACCCGGCCCCTTCAAGCCCACTGAGGCCTCGCTTCAGCAGTACCAGTGCCCCACCTGGTTCCGAGACGCCAAGTTCGGCATCTGGGCGCATTGGGGGCCGCAGTCCGTCCCCATGGACGGCGATTGGTATGCGCGCGGCATGTACGAGCAGGGCAGCGGCCACAACAAGTACCACGTCGCGCACTACGGCCCCCCCTCCAAGTTCGGCTACAAGGATATCATCCCGCTGTGGAAGGCCGAGAAATGGGACC
This sequence comes from Armatimonadota bacterium, assembly GCA_031421335.1. Lineage (GTDB taxonomy): Bacteria > Armatimonadota > Armatimonadia > Armatimonadales > Capsulimonadaceae > JANXMY01. The sequence goes on along the minus strand of JANOOM010000108.1, from coordinate 5,943 downwards.
CCGATCGGCTGATGACGCTCTACAAGAAGGCTGGCGCACGGTACTTCGTGAGCATGGGGAGCCACCACGATAACTTCTTTCTGTGGAACTCCAAGCTGCATCGGTGGAACTCTGTGAACATGGGGCCGCACCGCGATGTCGTGGGCACCTGGCAGAAAGCGGCAACTAAAAACGGCATGAAGTTCGGCGTTTCCGAGCACCTTGCTGCCAGTTTCACCTGGTTCCAAGGCAGCCACGGATCGGATAAGACCGGCCCCTTGGCTGGGGTCCCTTACGATGGGGCAGACCCAAAATACCAGGATCTTTATCACTTCCCGGCAAAACCTGGCGACACCGGCTGGAACAGCAATGACCCCCGCTGGCAGCAGCAGTGGTTCCACGAGATCAAGGAGCTTGTGGACAACTATCACCCCGACCTGCTTTACAGCGACAGCGGCGTGCCCTTCGGCAACGTAGTCGGCCTTAGCATGATCGCCCACCTTTACAACAGCAGCGCCGCCCTCCACGGCGGACAGACCCAAGTCGTCTACAACTGCAAACAGCGCTCCGGGGGCCGCTGGGTGCAGGATCTAGAGCGCGGCGTCATGGCCGGGGTGGACCCCGACCCATGGCAGACGGACACCTCCATCGGCGACTGGTTTTACAATCGCAACTGGAAGTACCGCCCGGCGAGCTGGGTCGTCCACACGCTCGTGGACAACGTCAGCAAGAACGGGAACCTGCTGCTGAACGTCGTGCAGCGCCCGGACGGGACTATTGACCCCGAAGCGGAGCAACTCCTCACCCAAATGGCCGCCTGGACGGCGATCCATGGCGAGGCTATCTACGGCTCGCGCCCCTGGGGGATTTACGGCGAAGGGGCGGCCAAGGCTAAAGGAGGGAGCTTCAGCGAGGAGGACGGCTACTCGGCGCGGGACATCCGCTTCACCACCAAGGGAGCGACGCTCTACGCCCTGGCGCTCGGCTGGCCCGCCGACGGCCAGATGACGATCCACTCCCTGGCCCGGCCCGCCGGCCGGAACGTCAACAACATTTCCAGCATCAGCCTGCTCGGCTACCGGGGTAAACTGGCCTGGAAGCAGACGGCGGATGGCATCACGGTGACGCTGCCCGCTCAGAAGGTGTCGGACCTCACGGCGGGCCTGAAGATCACGGGCACTTCCCTGACACCCATCATCGCGCCCCCGCCGCCCCTCACAGTGGACGCATCCGGCGTCCTGACACTCTCCGCCGACGGTGCCACCCTGCACGGGACCGGTCTCGCCACCGAGACTCAGGGCGGGAAGCGTGACATCGGTAGCTGGAACGACCCCACGGATTCGGCGTCCTGGGAAGCCCAGTTCCCCACACCGGGGACCTACGCGGTGAGTGCGGACGTCGCCTCGGTGGCTGACGGATCGGAGTTCATTCTGGAGGCCGCCGGTCAGCAGCTTTCCGGCACGGCCCCGCAGACGGGTGGATATGACAAGTTCCAGGTCATTCCCCTGGGGAAGATCGAGGTCAAGCAGCCCGGTTCGATCGTGGTCACGGTGCGCCCGCGCGGGGCGGCGACCTGGAAAGCAATCAACCTGAGTTCGGTCGTCTTCACGCCGGTTCGGTGAGGGCTGGAATGGCTAAAGCGTAGGCCCCTGCTAATAGTGTACCACTTTATTCGCAGGGTGGTCTGGCCGACGATGAGGAGGCCGCCGGGCAGGGCGCCGCAGCGCTTGGCGTTGATGTGGACCAGTGCCAGAGGAAGTTGAGCTGGCAACGCCGTCAGGACGAGGCCGAGTCAGCAACGCAATCAAACCCATAGTCACACGAAAGCACTGGGGAGTTGTCACTGCAGCTGGGAGACCGTCACCAGCCGGTAGCCGCGCGCCCGCAGGCCGCGGATGACGGCGGGTAGGGCCTCGGCGGTGTGCCAGCCGCGCCCGTTCATGTGCATGATGACGACTGAGCCGGGCCGGGCGCGCGTCAAGACGGTGCGGACGATGGCGGGCGCCTTGATGTTCTTATCGGGATCGCCCGTCACCACTTCCCAGGTGAGCGTCTTCAGGCCCATCCGGGCGGCCTCGCGGACCAGGGCCAGGTCGTACTCGCCGTAAGGGGGGCGGAACAGGACGCCCTGCTTGCCGGTGAGCCGGTACATGACATCCTGCGTTTGCTGTAATTCTTGATGCACCTGAGCAGAGGTGATCTTCGTCATATGCGGGTGCAGGTATGAATGGTTGCCGATCTCGAAAAGGGGATCGGCGGCCAGAGAGCGAGTCGCAGCAGGGTGTGTCTCCATCCAGCGGCCCCCGAGGACGAGGGTGGCCGGGGTGCGGGTCGCGCGTAGGATCGAGATGATTTTGGCGTCGTAGCCCGACGGCTTGTGGGTCTGGCAGGCATCAAACGTCAGCGCGACGACCTTCGTGGCGCGGCTCCCGTGCGTGATGACCTGGGGGGCGACGGGCGGCAGCGGCGGCGCGTGGCCCGCCGCCAGGGCGGGACGCAGGCACAGGAACAGGGCGAGCGCGGTTAGTCCGAGGCGGTCAGCCATGCCAGTCCTCCCAATGCAGCAGATGATGAACGAGGTCATGCGTCTCGCCCTTCCAGAAGCCGCGACCCGGCCACAGTTCCAGCTCGCGGAAGCCGAGCCGGCGCAACAGGTGCAGGGAGGGTTCGTTGCCCGGAACGACGTTCGCCTCGATGCGCCGGAGCTGCATGCGCTCGAAGCCGAAACCCAGAACGGCCGTCAAAGCCTCGCGCATCAGGCCGCGCCCCTGCTCGGCGGGAGCCAGCTCGTAGCCGACCTCCGCCTGTGCGGCCCCCTCGTCCCAGCGGGACAAGCCGCAGGAGCCGATCACCGTGTCGTCCTCACGCCGGGCGAGTGCCCAGCGGATGCGCTCCTCGCGCACGAAGGCCGCCGCGCGGTTCGCGATGAGGGCGGCGGCTTCATCTTCCAGTATCAGCGGCGACAGGTCGTAGTAGCGGCAGACATCTTCCGAGGAAAGAACGGCCAGAGTCGCGGCGGCATCGCCGGGGCCGGACGCGCGCAAACGCAGGCGCTCCGTTTCCAGGACGGGGAAGCTCGAAAAAACTTCGTCACGCAGGTCGCTCATCGTATTCTACCCGAGCGCATAGCGGGCCAGAAGGGCGTCAATCAGGACGACGGTCCACTGGTCGCGCTCTTCCGGGTCGCCAAACTCGAACTGGAGGCCCGCCAGTCCCATCTTCGCGTCGCGCCAAACCAGATCGGCCAGGCCCAGGACGGAGGGGCCGGACGCCCCGCGCAGGCGCATGGGGGCGGTGCCCACGAGCCAAGCGGGAACGGCGGTCAGCCGCGCCCCGCCGATACCGAGGTCGCTGCACGTCACCGCCCGCCAGGTCAGGCCGTCATGCAGCTCGACCGTCACGCTCTTGGGGGCGGTCCAGCGCCTCGCCTCGCGCCGCCCGCCGCCGGGGTAGGCAGCGGGGGCGACGGCTGGCTCGGCCATGCGGAGCCGCTCCAGCAGGGCGAGGGCCTCATCCTGACGCCGCAGGGCGTCCTCCACGTCCAGGCTTTCCATGTCCATCTCTTCTGCTGTCATTTCTGCGACCATGTGTTTTCCCTCGTGTCTCTTGCCGACAAGTATACGCCGTGCCTCGCCGTTATCCCTCCTCTCAGGAGGGCAGCGACATCGGGTACACTTATTATCGGGAGAACACAGTAAATGTTACAGGTCTGCTGCCTGGGGATTTTAGTCGCCGATGTCGTCGGCAAGACAATCGAGTCGTTCCCGCCGAAGGGGACGCTGGCGGCCATCGAGCGCATGGAGCTGCACGTTGGCGGCTGCGCGGCCAGCACCAGCATCGCGCTCGCCAAACTTGGCGTTGAGACGGCCGTTCTAGGCAAGATCGGTGACGACGGCTTTGGGCGCTTCCTGTCTGAAACACTAAAAAATCACGGCGTCGGCACGCGCGGCCTGGTCTGTGACAGGGCAGAAGCGACGGCGGCGACGATGGTGGCTGTGGACGGGGCGGGCGAGCGAACGTTCCTGCATTACGCCGGGGCGAACGCCGTTTATACGGCTGCCGACGTTTTCTGGCCGGAGATCGAGGCGGCACGCTTTTTTCACGTCGCTGGGCCGTTCCTGATGCCGCGCTACATGGGGACCGATAACGCCGCCGTCCTCATGCGCGCCAAGGCGCTGGGCAAGACGACGACGCTGGACACGGTCTGGGACGCGACGGGGCGGTGGATGAGCGTTCTCGCCCCCTGTCTGCCGTTCCTCGACTTCATTCTGCCTTCCTGGGAAGAGGCCCGGCTGCTGACGGGGCGCGAGACGCCGGAAGACGCCGCGCAGGTGTTCCTCGACGGCGGGGTTAAAGCGGTGGGCCTGAAGTTGGGCGCGCAGGGCGCCTACCTCCGCACGACGGCCGGGGACGAACTTCATCTTTCTGCGCTTCCCGTGGAGGCCGTAGATGCACTGGGCGCGGGAGACTGCTGGGCGGCGGGCTTCCTCTGCGGCCTGACGAAGGGCTGGGACCTGGAGCGGACGGCCCGGTTCGCCAACGCCGCCGGGGCCTGCGCGGTGCAAGCCCTCGGAGCGACGACCGGCGTCCGCTCCTTTGAAGAGACTTACGCGCTGGCCTTCGGGACGTCCTGAAGCGTGGTGATCAGCCGGTCTACCTCTTCAAGAGTGTTGTAATGCGCCAGCCCAACCCGGACCGCGCCGCCGCGCTCCTCCAAGCCCAGCCGCTCCATCAGGCCCAGCGCGTAATAATTGCCGCTCCAAACGCAGAATCCCTGCGCCGCCAGGTGTTCCGCCGTCGCGCGGGGCGACAGCCGGGGCCAGGTGAAGGCGACCGTTGGCAGCCGCTCGTCCAGACGCGACGTGTCAGTCAGGCCATAAACGGTGATGTCGCCGATCGCCTCTAAACCTCCGAGCAGGCGCTTGGAGAGCTTTTGCTCATAGCCCCAAATTGTCGTCATCGCCCCTTTGAGCGCCTGCTTTCGGTCGGCAGCAGGCTCTCCGATGGCCGCCAGATAGTTCACGGCGGCCGTGACACCCGCCAGCCCCTCATGGTTCAGCGTCCCCGATTCCCAGCGGTAGGGGATGGCATCTTTAGACGGCCTTACCTTGTGCGGCCGCAGCCGCGTCAAGTGCTCGGCCTTGCCGCACAAGACGCCCATGTGTGGCCCGAAGAACTTGTACGCGGAGCAGGCCAAGAAGTCGCAGTCCAGAGCCTGCACATCAACCGGGGCGTGCGGGGCGAACTGGACGGCGTCTACGAAGACCAAGGCGCCGACCTCATGGGCCATCTTGATGATGCGGGCCACGTCCGGCATCGTGCCGACGGCGTTTGAGGCCGCCGTGACCGCGACCAGCCGCGTTCGGGGCGAAAGGGCGGCTTGCAAGCTTTCCATGTCCAGCGTCGCGTCTTCCGGGTGAATGTCTACGACGCGGACGATGGCGCCTGCCGCTTCTAAGTCGGTCCATGGCGCTACGTTGGCGTCGTGGTCCAGCGTCGTGACGACGACCTCGTCGCCCGGCTTGATCGTCTCGGCAAGGGACCGGGCTAGGTGGAACGTCAGGGCGGTCATGCTGGGGCCGAAGACGATGGTCTCCGAGCCGGGCGCGTTCAGAAGGTCCGCCATCGCCGCCCGCGCCCCGGCCACCACGGCATCGGTCCGGCGGCTCGTGGCGAACGCACCTCCGACGTTGGCATTGCTGTTGCGGTAGTAATCGGCCACGGCCTCAACGACGGTGTTCGGGACCTGAGTCCCGCCGGGGTTGTCGAAGAACACGGCGGGGTGGCCGTCTAGAGCAAGCGTGAGGGAGGGGAAAAGCGCGCGTAAGGGCGCAGGGTCGAAGGGCGTATATGTCATGGTACTTTTGTTCGCCATAGCTGCGCGAATTCCTGCCGGTCTTCATGGGGCGGGTGTAACCGCGCCAGAAAGGGCCCAAAACCGGCCGCCGCCGGGTGAGGGGCGGT
>JANOOM010000107.1:0-2600 GCA_031421335.1 Armatimonadota bacterium | reverse complement strand
CGGCATCGGCACGCTGGACGCCTATGCCGCCGTCTGGATGACACCGGGCGATGATGGCTCACTCGCTCCGGTCCTGCCGTCCCGGCGCGGTGAGGTCTACGCCGCCGTCTACCGCAATGGTGAGATCGTTGAAGAGCCGTTCGCGGCACCGATCGAGGAGCTGACTGCGTGGCTGGGTGAGATGGCTGGTGCCATCGTGTGCGGCTCGCCGGCATCGCTGCCGGATTGGACGGGGCGGACGCTCGCACAGCCCTGGACGCCGCCGGACGGCCTGGCGCGCATCGCCGCCCGGCGGCTGGCGGCGGGCGACACCGACGACCTGCTTGCCCTGGTCCCGCTGTATGTCGTCGCGCCGTCCATCAGCACCCCGAAGGTCCGCCCATGACGCCGGGCCGCTACCTCTCCTTCGACCCCGTCGCCGCCGAGTACGACCGCACTCGCGTCATCCCCGAAACGCACCTGGAGGAGAGCGCGCGCATTATCGCCCGCGAGTGCCGCCTGGAACGCGGCGGGATGTTCTTGGACGCCGGGGTCGGCACCGGGCGGTTCGCCGCGCCGCTGGCGCGGCGGCATCCGGGGCAAATCGTCGGGGTGGACATCGCGCCCGCCATGATGGAGCGCATCGGGGCGAAGGCCACCCTCGGCATCCTGTCTCTGGTACAAGCCGATTTGCAGCAGCTCCCCTTTCGGCGCGGCACCTTTGAAGGTGTCCTGCTGGTCCATATCCTCCAGCTCATCGAGCAGTGGAAGCTGGTTCTCCAAGAAGTGCGCCGTTTGCTGGTGCCGCGCATCGGCAGCCTCTTCCTTGGCGTCGAACAGGGCGGGCGGTCCGTCCTGGTGGACTTCTATTACGACCGGGCGCGCGCCCGGAACGTCCTGGCGCCGAGTCTGGGCAGCGGCATGGCCCCCGCGCTGGCCTATCTGCGGCGCGCGGAGCGGGCGGGCGGCCTGGGGGGCCGGGTGGCGCTGCTGGAAACGCCGCAGCTCGCCTGGAAGCGGGTCGCGCCTGTCGCAGAGACTTTGGAAGCGCTGGAGGGCCGTGCCTACTCGCAGATGTGGGACATCGGGGACGAGGCACACGCGGAGCTGATGACCGAAACACGCCGCCAAGCCGCCCGGACCTTTCCGCGTCCGGGCAGTGCGGAGACGTTAAGCTCGCGCTTCGTGCTGTATAAAGCGTGGTGGCCCTAACGCCGGCAACGCAGGGCAACCACAGTATACCGAGGGCAACCACGGGGGGGTTCCCCTACGCGCCTCGTGATCCGTAGGGGCAGGCCCCCGTGCCTGCCCTTCCCCTTATTCCCATGCCTGCCCTTGCAATCTGTTCGGCTTGACGTTATAATGAACGTATGCCCCTGATTCCGGTCGTCGGTCGCAAGACTCTGAAGATGCGCGCCCTGATCGGCGCGCTTTATGTCATATTGACACTGGGTGCGGTCACGATGGTGTACCCCTTCCTCGTCATGCTCGGGGCCTCAGTCGAGTCCCAGTACGAGAAGACCACCTATGACCTGATCCCCCGCTACCTGCATTCCGATCGCGCCCTGTTCGGCAAATATGCCGAAGACAAATATCGGGGCGACATCGTCCAGATCAACGCCACCTACGGCACCGGCTACGCCGGGCTGCAAAACGTCGTGCCGCCCGCCGGCACTGCTAATGTGGCTGCCTGGGACCGTTTCGCCGCTGCTCTGCCCGCCCGCTACAAGATGGCCGGTTTCGGCGGCGCGGCGGCGGCTTTCAGTCCCAGCCCGCTGCTGGACCGCTACCACCGCTTTTTGAGTGAGCACTTTCGGGGTGACATCCGCGCGCTGGACCGGGCCTACGCCCAGGAAGACGAGGATTTTCTCACGGTCTTCCCGCCCTTCGAGCAGCCTGCCAAGCACAACTGGACCCCGGACAACGGCGTCAAGTACCGGGACTGGGAGATGTTCAAGGCGACCCTACCCGCGAACTATTTTCTTGTTGTCGGCGCGGACCCGCTGTATCAGAAGTGGCTGAAAGAGGAAGCATACCCGAGCCTCACCGCGCTTAACAAAGCCTGGGGGACGAAGGCCGAGCCGTATACCGCCTTCGCACTGACCGCCCGGCCCGAAGGCAGCGCGGCGCAATGCCGCGACTGGGAAACGTTCGTCCGCACCAAGCTGCCCTTCCGGGACATCGCTGTGGCACCGTCCGCTCTCCCCGCCTATCAGGCCTTCCTGCAAGCGCGCTATAAGGGCAGCATCGCCGAGTACAATCAAAAGCACGCGGCGTCGGCGGCCTCGTTCGCGGCACTGACGCTGCCGGACACGGAAGCTCTGCCCGCCCAGGGGCCGCCGCTGCTGGACTGGATCGATTTTCTCAAAGTCGCTCCGGTCGCCGCCCTGTCCGCCGACACGCCTGAAACGCGCTGGCGACGGCAGAGCGCCGCCCGGGCACTCCCCGTCCAGGCGTCCGACTGGGTCTACGTCCAGGCGCACACAGGCGCCCTGCGGCGCGACTATCTCGGGCGCAACTACAGCCTGGTCATTCAGTACGTTTTGCTGCACGGGCGGGCGGTCTGGGTGACGGTCATCTTCTGCCTGCTGGCGATTCTCTCTACCCTCCTCGTCAACCCG
>JANOOM010000106.1:0-1714 GCA_031421335.1 Armatimonadota bacterium | reverse complement strand
GCCCGACATCCTTGGAGGACGCCATGCGGGACGCGGGTGCCCTGCTCACGCAGGCCGTGACCCGCGTCGTGCGGCTGCTTTAAATAATGACGCGCCATGAGAAACGGCTGTACGCTCTCGTGTTCCTTGTCCTGCTCGGCTCCCAGGCTCGCGCAATACCGCCGCGCCCGGACATCGTCATCGCAGCCTTTGAGGACCAGGACTACGGCCAGTGGCGCGCGACGACGTCCCCAGCGGGACCGAGCGGTTGGCCTGGGCCGGCTCGGATGTGGCCGACCTTCAAGGTCGGGCCGCGCGCATCGAGACCGTGGACCGAGAAACAAGAGGATAGGGTCATATCAGCATGGATCAAATCACTCAAAGCGACGCGAAGCCGATGGGCGAAGCCGTCAAGACCGGACGAATCTATGATGAGACTTACCGGCCGCAGTTCCATTTCACTTCGCGGAAGAACTGGCTGAATGACCCGAACGGGCTGGTCTTCTTCGAAGGCGAATACCACCTGTTCTTCCAGCACAACCCGGACGGCCGGGAGTTCGGGCTGATGGCCTGGGGCCACGCCGTCAGCCACGATCTTCTTCACTGGCAGGAACTGGAGATCGCCCTGAAACCCGACGCCATGGGTCTGATCTACTCAGGGTCCGCCGTCGTGGATTGGGACAACACCTCCGGGTTTGGGCGCGGCAGCGTCCCCCCACTGGTCGCCATGTACACGGCGGCGGGCAAGCCGTTCACCCAATGCCTCGCTTTCAGCCTGGACCGGGGGCGGACCTGGACGAAGTACGGCGGCAACCCCGTCCTGCCCCATATCGCCAACGAGAACCGGGACCCGAAAGTCGTCTGGCACGCGCCCTCCCACTCCTGGGTCATGGCCCTCTACTTAGACGGCTCGGACTTCGCCTTGTTCTCCTCGCCCGACATGAAGATCTGGACGCGCCTCCAGACCCTGACCCTGCCGGGCTGCGACGAGTGCCCCGACTTCTTCGAGATGCCCGTCGAGGGCAGTCCCGGTGAACACCGGTGGGTTTTCACGGCAGCGAACGGGAACTATCAAGTCGGCGTGTTCGACGGCCACACGTTCGCGCCCGAGACCGGCATACTCCCCAGCGACTACGGTGCGAACTTCTACGCCGTCCAGACCTACAGCGACATTCCCCGTGCCGATGGCCGGCGTGTCCAGATCGCCTGGATGCGCGGCGGCGAGTACCCCCAGATGCCGTTCAACCAGCAGATGAGCTTCCCCTGCGAGCTGACCCTGCGCCGAACGCCGGACGGCCTGCGCCTCTTCCGGCAGCCCGTCCAGGAGATCGCGGGCCTCTATACAAGCGAGCACGAATGGCACGACCAGGCCCTCGCCCCCGGCGACGACCCGCTCCGCGCCCTCTCTGGCGATCTGTGGGATATTCAGGCCGAGTTCGAGGTCGGGAGCGCCGCCGCCCTTCGGTCCCAAGTGCGCGGCGCCGAGGTCCGCTATGACGTCAAGGCGCAGACTCTGACAGCCCTGGGCCGAACGGCCCCCTTGAAGCTGAACGACGGCCGCCTCGCCCTGCGCCTCCTGGTAGATCGCACTTCGCTTGAGGTCTTCGGCGGCGACGGGCGGGTCTCGCTGACCGGATGCTTCCTGCCGGCTGCGGACGATCACTCTCTGTCCGTGGCTGCGGACGGGGGCAGTGCCAAGATCGTCTCGCTGAGGGTACACCCCCTGCGCTCCGCT
>JANOOM010000105.1:0-3021 GCA_031421335.1 Armatimonadota bacterium | reverse complement strand
CCCTCCCGTTTCGGGAGGGTCGGCACTTGTGCCGGGGTGGGTCAATGCCCCAGCAGTGACGGCGCCCCGCCCTCGGGCGCGATCACAAACGGGGCGGGCACCCCGTAGTGCCCGCACAGGCTCCCGAGTTCCGAGTTCGCCGCCGCGCCGTCTGTGTTCACCTGGCCCTGCACCTGGGCCACCGCGCTCAGATCCGGCAAGCTGCTCGAATCGTGGTTCAGCAGGGCCACCTGCATCTTCGAGATGATCGTCGTGTAGTCCCCCAGGAACGTCATGTAGCGCGCGGCCAAGGGGGCGCAGGCGGCGGGCGGGGGCGTGGCCCGGAAGTCGCGGACGAGGCCCTGCCACTTCAGGGCGTAGTCGGTGTAGCCCTGGCTGATGCGCTGCGTATTCGCCTTCGCTTCCGCTTCCTTGGCGGCCTGCTGCTTCGCCTCGTTTTCCCCCTCCGGGTCGCCTGTGACATCCGGCATCCCCCCCCCTATGCTGCCGCCCATCCCCTGCGCCAGCCCCAGCATCGCCGAGGCGCCCGCCGTGTCGTTATTCATCACGACGCGGCGCTGCTCGATCTGCTGCAAGAAGGCGAGGTAGGCGGCGACATCCGGCGGCAGGGCCGGCGCGGCGGGTGTCGGGGCGTTCGTCAGGGCGGGCGCTTTAATGGGCGGGGCGGTGGGGGCATTCGTCAGGGCCGGCGCCTGGACCGGCGGGGCGGTGGGGGCGTTCGTCAGGGCCGGCGCGGATGGGGGCGGCGGGGTGGCGGAAGCGAGGATGCTGGGCTGCGGGCGGAAGTGGGCGAAGGCCAGAGCGGCCGTCAGTACGATCAGAGCGGCGACCAGGCCCGGCACGAACAGGCGGCGCGCAAGGGGGGTGGCGGGGGGCGCGGACGCCCCGAGCGGGGGGCGCGGGACGCGCGATTGGGCCATCGGCATCGTCGGTGCGGACCCGTCTAGCCGGGCGGCACAGTTGGGGCAGAAGCGGGCGGCGGACGAGACTTCCTGGCCGCATTCGGGACAAAATCGGGCTGCCATGGGGTCGTGACTCCTCGCTGTTGGGCCAGGCATGATTGCTTGTCTCATCATACCGCGTTTCCCCAGTTCCGTCAAGCAAAGAACGCGAGATTCTTTGCGCGCTCGGAGACGAAAAGGGCTAAAAACGGGTATAATAGAACAAGTGTTCGATAGACGTTCTGCCAGCCTTCTGACGACGTTTCTCTCGCTTCGGACCAAGTAGGAACCACGTCGAGCGCCGTTTGAAGGCGCTGGCTGCGTGAACCCACCCCTGCCGCTACGCGGCTTCCCCTGCCGAGGCTTTATCGGGGTGAAGCGGGACGGGGTGGCTGAGGGTTGTTGTTGGGTTTTTTCTTCTTGATTGTGCGTTTTTGACCCTCGCGTGGCTCTCACATGACCGTCGCCCTGCCCGATCATCCTTAAAAAACTGACTAATCATCCCTGGAAACCGACCAATTACCCTCTCACCCCACCTTCCCGTTTCACCCCAATAAAGCCTCGGGAGGGTCGCTGCTTGCAGCGGGGTGGGTTCCGAGAACCCTATGCAAGACGACATCGAATTGGACCTATTCGCCGCCGCCCTCGACGCCGAGGAAGACGGGGACGGGCTGAACGGCGACGAGCCGCCGGACTGGCTGGAAGCGGTTGCCGCCGACTTCGCCCTGCCGTTCACCCTTCGCCCGCTGCCGCTCGTCCCGCGCTCCTACCAGAAGGACGCGCTGACGGCGTGGGGGAAGGCGCACGGGCGCGGCGTCGTCGTGCTGCCGACGGGGGCGGGCAAGACCGTCGTCGCCCTGATGATCATGGAGGCCATGCAGGTGACCACACTCGTCGTCGTCCCGACCATTGACCTCATGCACCAGTGGCACGATGGCATCAAAGACAAGTTCGGGCTGGACGCGGAACAAGTCGGCATGGTCGGCGGCGGCTTCAAGAACGCCCGGCCCATCACGGTCATCACTTACGACTCGGCGGCCATGCCCAAGCGCGATTTGTCGGATTACGGGCTGCTGATCTTTGACGAGGCTCACCACCTGCCGTCCACCTCGTACCGCACCATCGCCACGCGCGCCGACGCGCCGTTCCGCTTGGGGCTGTCGGCGACTTTGGAGCGCTCCGATGGGCGGCACGATCTTATCGTGCCGCTGGTCGGTCCGACGGTGTTCGAGAGGCAGCCGCAAACATTAGCCCGCGACAAGCACATCGCCGATTACAAAGCGGAGCGCGTGTCTATTGACCTGACCGACGACGAGCAGGTGCGCTACGATCAGCTTACTTCGGAGTTCTCCTGGTACATGGCTTCCAACCGAACGAAGCTGATGATGACCGGGGCGGCGAACCTGTTTGAAGCTTTGATCCGGAGCGCGGGCTACGACCCCGCCGCCCGCCAGGCCCTGCGCTCACACCGCGAGGCCAGAATGCTGGCGATGAACGCCGAGCGCAAGATCCAGGCTGTGGAAACGCTGCTGACGCGGCATGTCAACGATAAAGTGATCGTGTTTTCCGAGTGGAACGTCATCGTCAACGAACTGTCCCGGCGCTTGTGCCTGCCGGCCATCACTTACCGCACGCACGCCGACGAGCGGCGCGACATCTTGGACAAGTTCCGGGCGCAAAAGTATTCCAAGCTGGTCACGGGCCGCGTCCTGAACGAGGGTGTGGACGTGCCGGACGCCAACGTCGCCATCGTCGTTTCGGGGTCGTCCACCACGCGCGAGTATATCCAGCGTCTGGGGCGGGTTTTGCGGCCCAAGCCGGGCCACGCGAACTTGTACGAGCTGGTGTCGCGCGGGACGAGTGAGGTGAAGACGGCCCGCAAGCGCAAGCCGGTGGAGAAGGCGGAGGTGGGAACCCACCCCGGCACAAGTGCCGACCCTCCCGACACGGGAGGGTAGGGTGAGAGGGTGGTTGGTGGGTTTTGTGGGATGATTGGGGGGTGAGTGGGTTAAGTGAGGGCCTCGGACTAAGGAACACACGCCCGCGACACATGCCTAAAGCACGGCACACGCCCGCAACA
>JANOOM010000104.1:0-6125 GCA_031421335.1 Armatimonadota bacterium | reverse complement strand
CCGCTCGCGCAGGACATGCGCCAGTGTCCGCAAGGCCCAGTCTTCGCTGCGGCGGTGGCCGACGATGATTACGCCGAGGCCTGTGTCCAGGATGGCCTCACGGGCTGGCTGGCGCATCTGGCCGGTGATGTAGACTTCGGCCCCGCGCTCCGAAGCCTCATGCATCAGCTCGGCCGTCATCGCCCCGACGACGGCCACTTTCGTCACCTCGTTGCGCTCGCAGGTGCGCGCGTCTTCCCGTCCCCCGAACACGTCGAAGGCCGACTTGTAGAACGCCCCCACCGTCTGCGGCGGCACGTTCCCTAGCATCCCTAGGGCGCGGCCCTTGCGCGACCCAAGCGGCTGGAGGCCCGACATCCCTAGAGAGTCGGCGAGGCGCGGGTTGTAACCGAGTGACAAGCGCTCGTCGAACGGCAGGTGGGACGAGAGGACGCCGACGCCGTCGGGCAGAGCACCCAATTCGGCCTTGGAGGGCCGGTGCAAGAAGAGCGCGTCCAACTTCTCTGACCGCACCCAGTCTGTCATACCCGGCCACGGCTCCAGGGCCAGCCCCAGCCGGTTCACCGCGCGCCCGAAGTGGCGCAGGACGATCGGTGCTTCTTCGGCGTATCGGGACGTTTCTAAATACTGGTCCAGGAAATTTGCAAGGTTATTCGGTGAAATCATGACCGATATATACCACAATCCGGGCGCTTTTCCGCGCTCCGCCGCTTGACGGGGGCACCCTAAATGTGCTATAATTTTAGTAGATTTTCAGCAAATAACTACTACTTGTTGATAACAATCTCAAAGACAAAGAGACATGAAGAGATAACAGCACTGGTGTAGGAGATCCGAATTGGCTAAGGCAAAAACAACGGTAAAAGCGGTGTCGCTTCTGGACAAGGAAACCGAGCGCGCTGAGCCGGTCGCCCTGAACGGCCTAGGCGCGGACTACGCGGATGGGCAGAACGGGACGGCGGCACAACTGGACACGACCGGGCGGCAGGTGGTGACGGAGATCCTCAGCGAGGGCGTGGAAGACTCCGAGGCGATGGGCCACGTCACCGAGGAATACACGGCGGACACCATCCGCCTGCTGGAAGGCGTCGAGCACGTCCGCACTCGCCCGGCCATGTACATCGGCGACACCGGCTCGGCGGGCCTTCATCACCTGCTGTTCGAGATCGTGGACAACTCCATTGACGAGGTGCTGGCCGGGTACGCCTCGGAGATCTGGGTCGTGCTCAACGCTGATAAGACCGTCTCGGTCCGCGACAACGGGCGTGGCATCCCTGCCGACATCAACAAGGCGACGGGCCTGTCCGGGGTCGAGCTTGCCATGACCAAGCTGAATGCCGGCGGCAAGTTCGGTGGTGGCGGCTACAAGGTGTCCGGCGGCCTGCACGGCGTCGGCCTGTCCTGCGTTAACTTCCTGTCCGAGTGGTGCGAGGCGATCGTCGAGCAGCGTGGCAAAAAGTTCAAGCTGCGCTGCGTCAAGGGCATCCCCAAGCCCAAGGGCCTCAAAGAGATCGGCGAGTCGGACGGTCATGGGACCACGCTCACCTGGCTTGCCGACACCGAGATCTTTGGCGAGTACACCTACAAGCCTGAAATCTTTGAGTCGCGCATCCGCAACACCTGCTACCTCAACCGCGAGGTGACGATCCACTTCCACGACCTGCTGACCGGCGCGGAGCCGGTCACCTACCACTATGACCGCGGCATCGCCGAGCAGGTGGAGCACCTGAACGAGAACAAGACGGCCATCTGCCCCACGATCTACTTCCTGAAGAAGCGCGAGGACGTGCAGGTCGAGATCGCCTTGCAGTACAACGACACTTACACCGAGTCGGTACTGTCGTTCGCCAACAATGTCCACACCAAAGAAGGTGGGACGCACTTATCCGGCTTCCGCACGGCTCTGACGCGCGTTATCAATCAGTACGCCCGTAAATCGGGTGCCTTGAAAGAGAAAGACACGAACCTCAGTGGCGACGACGTCCGCGAGGGCCTGACCGCCGTTCTCTCGGTGCGCCTGTTCAAGCCCCAGTTCGAGGGCCAGACGAAGGCCAAGCTCGGCAACTCCGAGGTCGAGGGCATCGTCAACTCGATCATGGGCGAGGGACTGACGCAGTTCCTGGAAGAAAACCCTGCCGTCGGCAAGCGCGTCATTGACAAGGCCCTCACCGCCCAGCGCGCCCGCGACGCCGCCCGCAAGGCCGCCGACCTGATCAAGCGACAGTCAAGCTTGGAGAACTCCAACCTCCCCGGCAAGCTGGCCGACTGCACCGAGCGCGACCCCAAGAAGTGTGAACTTTTTCTCGTGGAAGGCGACAGCGCAGGGGGAAGCGCCAAGCAGGGCCGCGACCGGCGCTACCAGGCCATTCTGCCGCTGCGGGGCAAGATCATCAACACCAGCAAGGCCGCACTGGACAAGACGCTGGAAAACAACGAGGTCCGCAGCTTAATCACGGCGCTGGGCATCGGAATAAAACTGGACAGCGACGACGATGACGCGGGCGAGTCCACTTCCAAGTTCGACATGTCCAGGCTGCGCTACGACCGCATCATCATCATGACCGATGCGGACGTGGACGGCGACCATATCCGGACATTGCTGCTGACGTTTTTCTTCAGCTATATGCAGCCTCTGGTCGAGCAGGGCCACGTTTATATCGCGCAGCCGCCCCTCTACTCGATCAAGTCCGGCAAGGACACGCGCCTCTACGCCCACACGGCGGAGGAGCGGGACCGTATTATCAAGGAGCTGAAGCGCAAGGATGTTCAGGTGGGACGCTTCAAGGGCCTGGGCGAGATGAACGCGCAGGAGCTGTTCGAGACGACGCTGAACATCGAAACGCGGACGCTGGCCCGCGTCACCATGGAGGACGCCGAAGCGGCGGCCGAGATGTTCTCCATCTTGATGAGCGACAAGGTCGAGCCGCGCAAGCAGTTCATCATCAAATACGCCCGTGAGGTGCAGAACGTGGACTGGCACTGCTAATGCATTCGCTTCCCGCCGTTCCCCTCCGCCTCGCCCCCCCACTTCTGGGGGGGCTTTTCCTGTGCCTCCTGCCCGGCTGCACTCCCCACACGGCGGTCGCGCACGCCGCCCCCGTTTCCCCGGCGGTGGCGGATGCAGACACACTCACCCCCGGCGTGGTCCACCGCGCCATTCCCCTTGCCGCCGACACCGGTATAGATGTCATTGATGTTGACCTCGACAACGCGCGGGCGAGATGGGTGATTGAGACGCGCGGCATCAAGAGGGTGGACGGCCGCGTCGTTGGCCAGGCCCTCACGCCGCGCGACTGGCTGACCCGCCTGGGCGGCCTTGCCGCCGTCAACGGCGGCTACTTCGGGGCGGAGGATGGCGTGGGGAGCAAAGAGTTCGTTGGCCTGCTGGTGCAGGGCGGCCGGGTCCGGCATGCCGCGCCACCGCTGCACGGGCAGGGCAGCCCGACCATCCGCCGGGGCCAGTACGTCCGCAGTGCGTTTGGGCTGACGGCGGACGGCACCCCGAGCATCACCTGGGCCGCCACCGATCTGGGTAAGCCGCAGTCCCTCCACACGTTCGCCGCCCCGATGGGCCGGCGCGGGTCCGCGTGGCGCATCGCCCAAGCCGTCGGCTGTGGCCCGACCCTGATCTCCGGGGGGCGCATCGTTGTCACGCAGTACCAGGAGCGCCTCCTGAGTCCCGGCCCCCGGCCGCGCACTTTTGTCGCCTACGATCTCGTAGGCGGCAGGCCCAGGCACCTGCTCGTTGGGACGGCCTCCGGGGCGGATTTTCACACACTCGCCGCCTTCCTTGCCCGCTACTTCCCCCGTTATGACGGGACGCGGGCCGAGGCCGCCATGTGCCTCGATGGCGGCGCGTCCACGCAGATGACTTATCGGACGAATGGCGCGCTCCAGTCGCCGCGTGACACCGGCGTTACCGTGCCCGACGCGCTCGTCCTGCTGCCGCGGCGGTAACGCGGCTTGTCAAAGGCCGCCCGTTCGGGGTACAATCCGTGCTTTGCAGGGAGAAATCAAGGCATGCGCCGGTATAAGACGATCGTGACCGACTACGAGGGGATGCAGGGCGTCTTGGACACGCACGCCGAGCAGGGCTGGCTCCTGTTCTCCGTGACGCCGGACACCTGGCGCCGCACCGTCTCGGAGGCCGGCGGCATGACGACGCCCTCACCGTTCGAGGAACTGGACACCGAGAGCCGCGCCATGCGTGAGTATTCGGCTTCCTACTATCTGCTCGTCTTCCAGAGTGAAGAGGGGTTAGGAGACCGGGAGAGCTACGCGGCTGCCCAGGAGCCGATGCCGATGGGTGCGTCCCTGCCGGGGTTAGGTCCTATTTTGGCAGGTCCGCCCCACAGTTCGGGCAGAAGACGAACGCCCGATAGGGAATGGCGGCTTTGCAGTTCGGGCACGTCCGGGCATCATCGGGCGGCGTGTCCTGGAAAGCCTCAACCGTTGGGGTGGGGGCCTCCGACGTCTTCGTGTAGCTGCCCTTCAGGATGCTGGCATACTCGTCGCCCTTCGCCCAGGCATCTATCTCCATCGCGCGCACGGCCGGGAACGGGTGCGTTGTATTCAATGTCTGGCCCATCTTGAAGAACGAGTTCAGGGCGTCTTTCCCCATCTCCTCATAGTCGCGCCCCTGCTGCAAGAAGGCGTCTTTGTCCATTTGCGCGTAGAGCTTGCGCGAGCCGCCCGCGAGCTTCATTTCGGTGTTCAGCACCGTCGTGATATCCTGCGAGACCAGCAGGCTGGCCCGATCCGCCGTCAGCTCGCTCTGCCGATACCAGTGGAAGAAGGCGTAGAACAGGCCTGCCCCCAGACCCTGTGCCACTCCGAAGGTCCGGCCGCCCAGGCGAAGCAACAGGTTCGCCAGGAACTCGGCAATCTGCCGGTATAGGACGTGGCCTGCCTTGATGTGTCCCAGCTCGTGCCCCAGCACGACCCTCCACTCGTCTTCGTCCAGCAGGTCAATCAAGCCGGAATACAGGACAATGATCGGCGACTCGACGCAGAACGTGAAGGCGTTCGCAAAAGGCCGCTGGTCAATGAAGAGCTGCGGGACCGGCATGTCCAGGATGGCGCACGACTCGACCAGCAGCGCGTACAGATCGCGGCACTGGTTGCGGTCTACACGGACGGTGTCCGAGAGGCAGTACAGCCGGCCCGTGCGGTCGCCGCCGTACTCGTTGAATTTGCGGAAGACCCAGTCCAGGCCGGGGGCTTTGCGGAGTGCGCTCAAGGTGGCGCGGTCGGTTGGGTGCTCGAAGGCCGCAGAAGACAGGCCGGGGAATCGCTGCCGTTCGGGCATGGGTTGCTCCTCTGATCGCGACGAAAGCAGGGACATATTTACCGATGGGAGTAAACGCCCGCAAGCTTTACACTTCTCCACACGCCGCTTGCTTTCCTCCTACGCCGCGGGCAATGCGTATCGTTCCCGCCCATAGGTGTGCTCGACAGCAAATGCATAAACCGCGCGCGGTGCTTCCAGCGTTGATGTCAGATAGTTCCCAAGTCTCTGCGCCTCGGACCAGCCCGCCGCGTGGAGGCCAAGTAGGAAATCAACCGCGAGGTGCCTTCCCCTCACGACGGTTTTGCCGACCAGGATGTTCGGATCGTTGTGGATCTATAGCTATCAGTCCAGCCAATTACTCTTTCTCCAGCGAGATGGCGACGATCTTGATGTTCCTGTCGTTTGGCAGCGTCACGCCGGTCAGCTTCCGGCCCGCGTCCAGACGCAGAGTATAGTCGCCTAATGTCGTGGGCAAAGGCTTGATGCCCGCATCGGTATAACGGTAGGCCGCCGTGAGCGCGGGCGTCTCGCCCGCTCCGGTCGGGGCCGCGCCCCAGTCGGCGATGGAGACCGAGACCTGCTGGCTGTCGCGGTCGAATTGCAGGGCGAAGCTCGCCGGCACCGTGACCCCGTCGGAGGCGGCGGCGAGTAAGTGGAGCGCTTTGTAGCGGCCACTCGGCAGGCTGATCGTCTGGCCGGTGCAGGCGACGACGTTCGGCAGTCCCTCGCGGACACTGGGGTACAGGAACGAGATGGCATGGTTGGAAGCCTCTCCCGCCCCAACCTGGGCCGTGTAGTAGCCGGAGGGGTACAGGGGGGGCCGGGCTTGCCCTGC
>JANOOM010000103.1:0-2847 GCA_031421335.1 Armatimonadota bacterium | reverse complement strand
CAGCTCCAAAAGCTGGAGCTGCCAGAAGGTCGTCGTCCGCATGTGGGTGACGCGGCGCGGGTTCCAGTCCCCGGCGTCGTGGTAGCCGCCCCAGGCGCCGGGCACGGGCTTGCCCGTGTCGCCCTTCGCCAAGTCCTTCTGCGGGTCGCCGCCGTCCAGCACGGAATAAGTGGACTGCGTGATTGGGACGGTGTCGGGGACACCGGGGTGGAAGTCGGTGGGTTTGACGAAAGCGGTGTAGGGCGGGCCGAGGGCGACGCCGCTGCGCTGATTATAAAAGCCCTGCATCTGGGTCTGGAACGCTTTCTTCCAGACGTCGGTGCCGATCCCGAAGGGGTAGGAGCAACCGACGCCGTCCACGACCAGGCGGTAGCGGCCCGGCGCGCGGAAGTCCGAGAAGTCTAAAGGGGCGACGGCCGTACCGTTGAAGTTGCGGGCCGTGTGCATCTTCTCGGGCTTGTCCGCCGCCCACGCTGGGCCGGCCTTGCCCCGGAAGACGATCCGGCCCGTCGCGGCCTCAACCAGACGGAATGCGGCGGCGGGCGCAAAGTCGTACCCGCCGCCGTCGCCCATCCAGAGCGACAGGAAAGCGCGTTTGCGGGTGTCGTCGGGCCGGAAACCGACTTGGTTGACGTGGACGGATTCGGAGCGGACGTGGGCTGGGTCGAAGGCCAGCGTGATGCTCGGCGTCCGGACGTTGATGCCGCTCAACTTGACGACGTAGGTTCGGCCGGGCTTCAGCGGCGAGGGCAGGACGAGGTAGACGACGTGCCGCCAGACCAAGCCCCCCTTCTTGGGCTGCTGCCAGTCGGTCGGCTTGGACTTGCGATGCACAGACAGTGGTCGGACGGGGCGAGCGTAGGCGGGATCGTCGGCTGAAGTGACCGTGTAATTGGCTGGGTCGTCCGCTTCGGCAGTCAGCAGGGCATCGCCTGAGAAGCCTTCGGGCGTTTCCAGGCCGTCGTGCTTCTGGCCGATGAGGAAGCCGGTTTCCTGACCGCCGCGTATCAGCGTGGTGCCGCTGTCGCCCCTCTTGGCTATGTCGCCAGGCATCAGAGCGTAGCGGCTCAGGCGAGCGGGCGTGATCGTGCCGGTGGAAATTTGCAGGGCCAGCACGTCCGGCGCGGCGGCGTAGGCGGCCTCGACGATGGGGGATAGGGCGCTGACTCGACCGTACTTCTCGCGGGCGGCCTGCCGGTCCCGCAAGGCTCGCGCCTGCGCGTCGGCGTCTTTTTGGACCGATGCCAAGCGGGCGGAAGTGATGACCGCGTCGGGCACGGCGGCGAGGATCGCGCTCACGCGGAGGTCAACGGGGCCATCCCCGCTGTAGTCGCCCGAAAGCTGCCACTGCGTGATGTGGGCCAGATCGGGCAGCCCGGTCTTGCCGCGCTCGTTGGGCTGGGCGAGCGGAGCGCCATTAGTGGGCGTGACAAGGGCCGATGACCCCGGCGCCGCGGGGAGTGCGAACTGCCACGTCCCTGAATGGCCTTGGGCATCACTCAGCATCAGCCGCAGGGTCTTCAGGGTGTTGCGCGGGCCGACTTGGAGGCGCAGGGCCGGGCTATCGTCGGACAAGGGCCGCAGGTTCAGGGCGGGATCGAGGTTGACGCCCGCCCCGCCCTTGGGGGTCATGCCGCCGGCGTCCAGGAGGGCTTGGCCGTCGGCGACACGCGCCTTGTTTTCCCAGGTCCCGTAGGCGAACAGCAGAGGCCGGTCCATCCTGACGATGACCGTCGGGGGCACCTGGGCGCGGCTCGGTGCGGGCAGGCAGAGAGCGAGGCAAATGAGGAGGGCGGTACGGCGCATGGGTGGCTTTTTCCAGGACCATGCGTTGAAACGCACGGCTATTCGGCCTACGGCCACAAAGTACTGCTTCGCGGCACTCGGATGGTGATGAATTGTTCTTATCCCCGCGAAGCGGGGATTGTTGGCGTCCGCGCCGTGTAGCCGTGTGTTTCAACACATGGTCCTATTCCGGGCATTCCTTACGCGCTCCGCTTCTCCGCTGCCAGCACCATGTTCGTGACGGGGAAGGGCAGCGGCGCCCCATCAGCGGAATAAAGACGAACGCGCTTCTGGAACGAGTGTTCCACGCGCCACTCGTTGACGTAGGCGTGCGAGCCGGGCAGGAGGGTCAGCCCGGTGGCGGCGAGTTCGCGGGTCCAGTCGGCGAAGCTCCAGAAGCAGAACGCCTCGTGCATCTCCGACAGCCAGTTGTCGGCGTAATCCATTTTGGCGACGAACTCCATGGCATAGCCCAGCGGCAGGCGAAACAGCGTCTTGCCTTCCCGCGTAACCGCCTTGGCGTCCGGATGAGCCTCGCCAGGCCGGAAATCGCGGCGGAAGCGGACGAACCGAGCGAATGTGGACAAGGCGGCGATGTCGTCGCCCTCGGCCTGCCCATCGTCGGCAGTGCATTCCAGCAGGATGATTCGGTCCTTGTCGTCCGGGCCAACCACGTCCCGGACGACGAGGCAGCCGCCGGGACGGAGCTGCCGGCGCTTGCCGCACAGGTAGGCGCGGACGGTCTCGTCGCCCGCCCCATAGCTCCACAGTTCGTGCAAAGTGGAGTTGCAGATGACGGCGTCGGCGCGGTCCGCCTGGGCGTCCGAAACCGGCGTCATCAGATTCTGCTGCTTGAAAAAGACGAACGCGCCGCCGAAGGCGCCCGCGCGCTGGGACTCGCGGGCGCGCGCCAGCATCTCCGCCGACAGGTCCACACCGATCAGGTCGCTGTCGGGGAAGTCGCGGGCAACCCGCTGGAGCAGGGCGCCATCGGCGCAGCCCTCGTCCACAATCTTGCCGGGCCGCAGGAAGGGCCTGATCTCCTGATATTTCAGGTCAATC
>JANOOM010000102.1:0-1737 GCA_031421335.1 Armatimonadota bacterium | reverse complement strand
TTTCTGAGGCGGTCCCAGTCCGTCGCGCTGACCTCCGAGCGGACGTTGGAGAACCAGCAGGTCTGCGGGACAAGCTCGATTGTGAGGCGGTTTGCGCTTCTGTGTTCCTGGACTGGCATGGATAGCCTTCTGCTGTCATGGGATGAGCCACGGGCTGAAACCCGAGGCACCGAAAAACCCAGCGCCCAGAGGACGCGAAAGAGGAGCGGATACAAGAGAGGGCTGTTGTGGCACTTCCTTCTTCTGTCCCCTGAACAGTGGGCATTTGGCAGCCTCGGGTTTCAACCCGTGGCAAGCGCCTGTAAGGCGAACCGCCTTGCGCCCGCCTTCCCCATGTAGGGGATCAGCTTTTCGCGGTCCCAAACAGTCACGCCTTGTTTTTTCACCTGCTCACGCTTGCTTCGGGAAAGTAGGCTGTTCGTGATGATCTGCACTTCCCCTGCTGTAGCCGCTCTTGCGAGATCAAGGGCGTTCGCCACTTCTTCATCCGAGACGCCGCCGCGAGACCGCTTCACGAAAACAAATATTTCGCGCCTGTCTTTAGTTGCGAGGAGCGCAGTCCCAGTTTCTTCGTCCTGCCTCACGAGGGATGCGCTGTAGCCGGAGTGTTTAAGGTAACTTGCGACATAGTCTCCGAACTGTTTCTGCGTCATCTCGTCCACTAAGTCTATGCCGCCAGCCAGGTAGTTCTTGTTGCGGCGCCGCACGGACGCTATCATCATCACGAACGCAAAGAGGTAGAGGCCAATGACAAACAGTGGCACCAGCCAAAGAAGATGCAGAAAGCCAGTCAAGCCCATCTGGATGGTTATCCTTCCACGGTTGGCGTGCCGAGGGCGTGGGGCCGTTCCCGTTTAAGCGGCCATCAAAGCCTGCTCTACATTTGATGGCAGTTCAAGCCGGACGAAATACTCAGCGGGATAAAGATAATCCTCGCCCGACTCGTCCACGACGCGCATAAACCCTGCCTCGTTGTCTGTCGCGGGCAGAACGGCGTAAGCTCGCCTGAGTTCCAGGTCGTCGTCATCGCCTTTGCGTATGCAGAGGGCAAAATGCCTTTGGGTGTGCGTTGCTGCCTGGCTCATGGTGTTCTCCGTGGAGACTCCGGCCTACTCCTGCGTCGTCGGCAGCCCGAACGCCTTGAGCCATTCCTGGAGCTTGGCGACGCGGGCGGTCTGGTCGGTCGGGATGGCGATGGGGCGGCCCCGCGCGTCTATGACCAGGCCGACGACGCCGCCCTCGACGGGGACGGTGCGGGCCTTGCCCCGGCCCGCGCCGATGTCGAAGCCCTTAGCAGGCGTAATCGTCGCCTCGTCGGCCAAGCCGTCGCCCATCGGCAGGACGCGGATCTGGCCGAAGGGGACGACTTCGGTCTTGCCGCTCTTGAAGGAGACGGTGACGCACGGGTCGCCCTCTTTGGCCGTCCCGATGGGGGCAATGGCATGGCCCAGCTTAATGTGGCAGTCCTTCTCGAAAACCTGGGTGGCGGCTTCGGGGAGGATGGTGGACAGAACACCGAGCTGGGGCATCATGAAGATCGAGTCCACGGCCAGCATGGTGACGCCCTCGGGCGAGTAGGCGTCGAGCATCATCAGGGCGGACTGGGCGCGGTGGGGGGCGTGGGACAGGACGCCGCCCGATCCGACGATCATGTCGAGCTTCAGCATGTCTACTGTCGTCTTGCCGGTGGCCTTGTCGAGTTCCATGCCCGCCTCGGTCTGGCCGCCCTTGAGTCCG
>JANOOM010000101.1:0-5287 GCA_031421335.1 Armatimonadota bacterium | reverse complement strand
CTATACAAGCGAGCACGAATGGCACGACCAGGCCCTCGCCCCCGGCGACGACCCGCTCCGCGCCCTCTCTGGCGATCTGTGGGATATTCAGGCCGAGTTCGAGGTCGGCACCGCGACTGCCATTCGCTTCCAGGTGCGCGACGCCGAGGTCCGCTATGATGTCAAGGCACAGACTCTGACAGCCCTGGGCCGAACGGCCCCCTTGAAGCTGAACGACGGCCGCCTCGCCCTGCGCCTCCTGGTGGACCGGACCTCGCTGGAAGTCTTCGGCAATGGCGGGCAGGTCTCGCTGACCGGATGCTTCCTGCCGACTGCGGACGATCACTCTCTGTCCGTGGCTGCGGACGGGGGCAGTGCCAAGATCGTCTCGCTGAGGGTACACCCCCTGCGCTCCGCTTGGACGGGGCAGGTGGGGGCGAGTGAGATAAAGACGAGTGAGATAAAGACGAGTGAATGAATTCACTCGCTGGAAGGCGCTGCGCGCCGGTCGTGCAAGAGGCAACAGACGAGCGTTAAAGATGCGGACGCCTGGCTGGGGCTGGCTTCATCGTCTTTGCATCCTCTGTCTCGTTTGCATCCTCTGTCTCACCGGCGCGCAGCGCCTTCCAGCGAGTGAATTCATTCACTCGGCCCCATCGCGGGGTACAATAACTCCATGCCTCGCAAACCCGCCGACCCGAAAATCCCCGCCGAACCCAAGGTCCCCAAGACGCCCAGGCCCGCGCCCGTCAAGAAGCCGCGCAAGCCCGAATTCTCGCCGACCCGGCTCCGCACCTTCCTGTCCTGCCCGATGATGTACCGGCTGGAATATGTGGACAAGGTCGGCAAGTTCTACCACCGGGCGCGCGCCGGGTACACCTTCGGCTCCACATTGCATCAGGCCCTCCAGACCTTCCACGAGGACGGCGGCAGCGCCGCCGTGTCCGCCCCTGAACTGGTCGCGAAGATGGAAACCGTGTGGCAGTCACAGGGCTACCAGAACGCTGAACACGAACAAGCGCATAAAGAGGAAGCGGCCAAAATCCTCCTCACCTACCACGCCGCATCGCAGGCGCGGGCCGAGGAAACGCGCCCGTTTTTAATCGAGAAGATGCTGAAGTGGGACATGGGGCCGTTCGTGCTGACCGGCCGTATTGACCGGATTGACGAACACCTGGAAGACGGCGCTCTGGAGATCGTGGACTACAAATCGGGGCGGCTTGGCGTGACCGAGGAAGACGTTAAAGGTGCCCTCGCTATGTCCGTCTACCAGCTCCTGGCGAAGCGAAACAGCCCTGACCGCCGCGTCTTCGCCACCATCCACGCCCTGCGCGGCGGCGTGACCGCCTCGGCGTCCTACACGGAGGAAGAGATGCTGGAATTGGAAGAAGACCTGCGGGGCGTCGGCATCACGATCTTGGAAAAGGACTTCGAGGCTGCCCGCCCCATCCCTCTGCCCTATGTCTGCCCGAACTGCGACTTCCTGCCGCTCTGCACCCGCGCCTGGAAGCGCGAAGGCCGGGACTATGTGGCGGAACTTGAGGTGAACTAGGCGGCGGGCTGAGCGATCTCTTCCCCAATGCCCAGTGCCTTGAGGTCGTTGCGGGACTGGTCATCTGAGGACACCAAGGTGCGCATCTGCTGGGCCACGTCCTGCTCCGTCAGCCCCTGCCGCTGCATGGCAGCGTGGACGAAGGCGAGCCGGTCATGGGCCATCAGCAGGTCCAGACTGGAGATGTCCAGGATGTCGGCCAGCGCCCCCAGGGCGGGCACGGTCTGGGCGATGTCGCTCTCGGCCCGCGCTTTAAGCAGCGTCTGCGCGTACTCCAGCTCGCGCATCGCCTGCTCCAGCGGGGCGCTCATCACCTGATATTCGTTGACTTTTTCCGCCAGTCCGGCGCTCAGATCGGTCGCGGCCATTGCCTTCCCTCCACTCGCATCACATGCGTTAAACTCAATGCGCCGTCCCAGCTTCGGCATAGACCGCCTTGACTGCGACGTTCTGCGGGTCGTCCCACCAGGCCCGGAACAGCAGGATGTCGCCGCGCTTCACTGCCGCCACGAGATCGGCGTGGTGGCCGCTCAGGTCGCCGTCCGACGTGCAGAGGACGGTGAACGCGGCTGGATAAACGCGCCGGATGCGCTCAGGCGTGCCGAGGTTTCCGCCGCGCAGCTCCGCATAGGGCGCCGTCGTATCGTAGTAGCGCACGCGCTTGTGTTCCGGCATCAGCAGGACGACGATTTTGCGCCGAGCCAAGGTCGCCGCCACGTTCTGGAACACCGAGGCAGGGTAGGGGACATTCGGGTCGCCGTTGGAGTCCACATAAAAGAGTGTGCAGCCCCAGCGCTTGTAAGCATACAAAGCCTTGGCCACCAGCGTCTGCGTTACGGCGCTCATGTCGGTTTGATCGTGCTGGGCCGCGCTGCCGTCTGCCGCCCTGGAAATGATCTGGGGGCGGATGCAGACGCCGACTTTCAGGCCTGCGCGGCGAAACCGGGCGAAGTAAGCATCGGCTAGCGGTTCCATCTCAGGAGCCAGCAGACTTGCTTTGCGCGGGTCGCCGACGTAGGAAGTCGCATGGGGGTACTCCTGCCCCTCCATGTCCCAGGTGATCATGCCCTGGGCGTTCATGTCCTTCAAGATGCGGACGCTGTTGTCGGCGTAGTCGGTCAGGCGCTTCGCGAACGCCGTGCGCCCCGCCCCGGTCGTCACGTCTATGTCGGGGTCGTTGTTGAACCAGCCACGCGGGTTCTTGCCACTGGGCCGGTGCGGGACGCTGGAAGACAGCATCAGATACCCCAGGGGCCGATGGTCCGGCCAGCGCAAGGCCATCGGGTACGCGGCGGCATATCGGCGGTCCAGGTCGGACGTCAGCGAGGATGGGGCCGTGCCTGCCGGGCCGAAGCGCAGCGAGAGGGTGTAAGTTTCGGAGCGGCCCGGCGCGATGGGCCGGACGAGGTATGGGGCCAGCAGGTCGTTCGGCCCGTTCTCCGGGGCGGTCGAGACCCGCAAGGGGAACTCCGTGTCGGCGGGCTTGTCCAAAGCAAAGGGGAGGCCGAGCAGCAATGGCTTCGAGAAGTCCTCATTGCAGAGCGCCAGCGTTTCGGCGCTCGTGGTCGCGCTGACCACGCCCGGCTCGTCCCGGCTGGCCGTCATCAGGGGGTATTCTTGTGCGTACTCGGCCGGCTTTTTGGGGAACTTGAGCCAGAACGGCTGAAGGATAATGGACTGCACCGTCGTGTCGGCGGTCATGTTCGTGACGGTGAGCGTCAGCCCCAGGCGGCCTGCCGACGGTGCAAAAACGCCCTTGACGCGGCCCCAGGCGAACGTCCGCGTCACGGTGCCCGCGCCCGCGTCGGTCATCACTTTGCTCGGCCCACCCCCGTCCAGTGAGACGTCTTTGCCGTCCGCCCCGCGCAGCGTGACCCGCGACACCCAGAACCTATTCCCGGTGAACGCACCGTTCGCGCCGACATCTGGGTTGACCCACAGAAGCTCCCGGCCGCCATAGCGCAGGGACGACAGCCCCCCGCCCCCGAAAGCCACCGAGACGACGGGCGACGCGGCCCGCGCGGGCAGGGCCGTCGCTGCCCCGAGGGCCAGTAAAAGCGTCGTCTGTAACAGTCTACGCATGGCCGCAAGTATACCCGGCGCGGGCCAGTTTCCCATGCAGGGGTTGACAAACGGCGGGCGCGGGTTGTAAGATAAGGCCATGCCCGCCGCCGCCGCGCCTTCCTCCAATGTCCTGCCGCCCGTCGCCCTGCCCGCGTTCGAGGGTCCACTCGACCTGCTCCTGCACTTGATCCGCGAACACCGCGTGGACATCGCCGACATCCCCATCGTGCAGATCACCGACCAGTACCTCGCCCATCTGCGCGCGATGGAAGAGATGAACCTGAACGTGGCCGGCGAGTTTCTGCTAATGGCGGCGACCTTGCTTGAGATTAAGAGCCGGATGCTGCTTCCCAAGCCGCCGCGCGTCGAGGAAGCCGAAGAAGGGGCCGACCCGCGCTTAGAGCTGATCCAGCGCTTGCAGGACTACCAGCGCTATAAAGTCTTCATCGAGACCCTGGCAAGCTGGGAGGACGACCGGCGCGCTTTGTTCTTTCGGGGCCAGGGTGACTACGGCGGCCAATATGAGCTGCCGGTCGCTTTCGGTGAGCTGCACCCCGGCTCACTCCTGAAAGCTTTGACGCGCCTGCTGGCCGAGACCGGCGACGACGGCGACCACGCCGTCACCAGCGTGCGCCGCCAGAAGATGACCCTGCGCCTGGCGATGGCCGCCTTGTGGCGCAAGGTGCAGCGCGGCGGCGTGGCCGGCATTCTGCTCGACGAGTGCTTCGAGCGCCCCTTCGTGCGTCTGGAGATCGTGATGACGTTCCTGGCCCTCCTGGAACTGCTCCGCCAGGGCCGCCTGGACGCCCGCCAGGACGCCCTGCTGGACCACATTTACTTGCTCGCGCAGGAGGCAGTCGTTCATGCCTGAGCCGCCCATGCCGATCGCTGAGGTGGACCTGCCGCCGCTGCTCGAAGCCTACCTATTCGTCGCGACCGAGCCGGTCCAGCCCGCCGAGATCGGCCGCCTGCTGAATGTCGAGGCCGCCGCCGTCGAGGAGGCTCTCGAAGATGTAACAAACGCCTACGCCCGCCGGATCAACTCCGGCCTGCACGTCGTCCGCATCGCCGGCGGCTACCAGATGGCGACCCGGCCCGCTATGGCTGAGGGCGTCGCGCGCCTCCTGGCCGCGCCCGGCCAGAAGGGGCGCTTGTCCAAGCCCGCCCTGGAAACGCTCGCAATCATCGCCTACCCGCAGCCCGTCACGCAGGCCGATATCGAGGCCGTGCGCGGTGTCAACGCTGACGCCGTCTTGAAGACCCTGACCGAGCGGCGTTTGGTCCAGGAGACGGGCCGCCGCGAGGTCCCCGGTCGGCCCTTCCTGTACGGCACGACGCCCGACTTCCTGCACTACTTCGGCCTCCACACTTTAGAGGATCTGCCGCCGCTCGAAGACATCATGATCGCCGAAGCCGAGGCCGACAAGACCGCAACACACGACGCCCTGGAAGCCGTGGGGATGGAACCGTAGGGGCGAACCTTGTGTTCGCCCACTTTGACGTGTTCGCCCACTTTGACGTGTTCGCCCACTTTGACGTGTTCGCCCACTTTGACGTGTTCGCCCACCTTTGCACGCCCATGAAATGACTAGAGATAGCCGACATAGCCGACATAGCCGAGATAGCCGACATAGCAGACATAGCCGACATAGCCGACATAGTATGACCAGACGCCTGACAACCATCCTTTCG
>JANOOM010000100.1:0-2016 GCA_031421335.1 Armatimonadota bacterium | reverse complement strand
CCTATGAGGAGCAGCATCACCCAATTCCACCGCCTGAGCCGCTGCATGCTCTGGAGTATCACCTGGAGAGTCGCGGGCTGACCCGGCGCGACCTGGAACCATACATAGTCAGCCGGGCGCGCGTGGCAGAGGTAATGAACCGCAGACGCCCGCTGACTATTGACATGATCCGACGGCTGCATCAAGGCTTGGGCATCCCCGCCGAGGTCTTGATTCAGCCCTATCCGCTCGTCAAGCCGCAAAGCAGGATGCGGCGCGCGCCAGAAACTACCGCACAGATGGCAGGATGAAAAAGCAAAGCGGCCCGGTGCATCTGCACTGGGCCGCTTCCTTGTCTCTCACTTCGCTTCGCCCTACTTCTTGACGAGGAACTCGGTCTTGCTCTTGTCGAAGCCTTCCGGCTCCTTTTTGGCGTCGAAGGTCCAGCGGCCCGCGCGCGGGTGGAAGGCCGAGTAGCCGCTCAGGACGCTCGCCAGCAGGCGGCGCGGCGTCCGGCGCACGAAGTTCACCTCGGTCAGCAGGGTCAGGAACGAGGTCCCCTTGCGGTAGTGGTCCAAAACGCGCCGGACGATGTCATAGGTGGAGATCGCGGCCCCCGACTCGACCTCGTTGCGGAACTCGATCAGCTCCTCCATGCGCGGGGGCGCGACGAAGACGCCCGCATCGCTCTCGTTCTGGTCCACGAACTTGAACTCGTCTGGTTTGTCCGTCTTCTCCAGATAGACGACCGCGCCGGACTCGGCGGCGATCTCGGCGTACAAGTCGAACAGTCCGTAGGCGAGCTGGACGTTGTAGTCTATGTAGACCGGGTAGCCTGTCCCTTCGGCGTCGCGCACGGTCAGCTCGACGATGTTCGGTTCGGCGGGGAAGAAGCCCGGCGGCACCTGCGCCAAGGGGAACGTGCCGATCTCCTTGTGGTGGGCTTTCAGCACCAGGCGCAGGCGCGAAGCCTCGGCTGTCGCCCCCGCCGGCCAGCGGGTCACGCCGATGGGTTCCTGATCGTTGACGTCCTGGGCCACCGGGTCCAGGATCTCGTCCTGCAAGCCGTCTTCAAAGCCCTCGTCGGTCAGCATCTGGTCCAGAATCTCGCCGTCCGCCGTCTCGAAGCGCGGCAGGGTGGGGAAGGTCAGCGACTCCGGCACCTGCCCGATGTAGAGCGGCAGCGAGTCGGGCGCGCGGAAGCGGTCCGCACCCACCCAGAGGTATTGGTCGGGCCGCGCCCGCAGATACTCCACCAACGTTTCGGCGTCGGCGGCGAAGGTGCGGGAGCCGGGGCGGATCTCGAAGACGTGTGTCAGCAGATCGCTCACCGGCACGGTCTCTTCGCGTCCGTCGAAGTAGGAGACAAGCTCCTCGGCGTCCTCGTCGGTCACTTCCAGCGGCTTCGCGACCGCCTCCACGACGACGGCGGCCTCCACGACCGGCTCCTCGATGGGGTTCTCGGCGGCCTGAGCGGCTTCCGCGCGCCAGACAGCCCGCAGTGGCTCCAAGGAGTCGCGCAGCAGCCAGCGGTGGTCGGTCAAGGCTAGGAACGTCTCCCGGTCGGTCGCCACGGCGTCATAAAGGGCCACGCCGTCGAAGTCCTCACCCAAAGCTTTCCAGGCGAAATACTGGACGACCCGGTTGTCCACAGGCTGGCCCTTGCCGGCCGTCAAGATCGCTAGGGCTGCCCCGGTCGGGTTGTCCGTCCAGTCCAGACCCTTGGCCGCCGACTGGAACGGGGCCAGCTTCTCGGCGCTGAGGTAGTTGTAGAACAGGATGTCGGCTTCGCGCTCCGAGGTCATGTCCAGCAGCCACGACCGGACGCCGTAGGCCAGACCACCCGCAATGGGGAAGAACGGGGCGCCGCGCAGCAGGCGCGGGGCGACCTCGGCGTAATACTCTTTGACGCGCCCGGTGATCTGGGCTAGTTCTCCCGCCACCTCGTTGATCGGGATGGGGGCGCCATACTGCAAGATCACTTCCCCCAGGATGTGCTCCAGGGGTCGGGTCTTGTCGAGGTAGCGGCTCGTGATG
>JANOOM010000099.1:0-2082 GCA_031421335.1 Armatimonadota bacterium | reverse complement strand
CCTATGAGGGCATCGTCCGGCGCCAGCAGGATCCTGCCCTGCTGCGCTACGTTGGGCGCGGCGCCTATGAGGTCAAGCTATACCCGGTCCCACCGCACGGCACCCGCCGCGTCACCTTGAAGTATGCCGAGGCGCTGCCGCCCGAGGGCGGGGACGCCCGCAAGTACGTTTATTCGTTCCTCGGCGGGACGCTGGGCGGAGGCGCGGCGGGCGGCCCGCTGCCGCGCGAAACGACGGTGCAGGTGACATTGCAGGACGAGGCTTCTCTCGCCAACATCTACTCCCCGACGCACGACGTTTCCATCCGCCGCACCGGCGATAAAGCGGCGACGGTGAGCTGGGAGGCGAAGGACTCGCGCGTCAAGGACGACTTCATTCTCTACTACAGCACCGTCCGCCACGACCCCGTCGGCCTCGGCCTACTGGCCTACAACGTGTCGCTGCCAGGCGCGCATCTGGCAGCCTTCAGACCCAGCGCCGAGGGCAAGCGCGACTCGGGCTACTTTCTGCTGATGGCCTCGCCCAGGATGACGGCGGCGGACGCGCCCGCCCTGCCCAAGCGCATCGTGCTGGTCTTAGACCGCTCCGGCTCGATGGCCGGGCCGAAGATCGAGCAGGCGCGCAACGCGCTGGCCTTTGTCCTGCAAAACCTGCGCCCGAGTGACGAGTTCAACGTGATGACGTTCAGCGACGCGAACGACATCCTCAGCCCCAGTGGCCTGCTGAGGGCCACGCCGGACAACGTGAGGCGCGGCCAAGCCTTCGTCAAGAGCATCGAGGCCGAGGGCGGCACGGACATCCACGGCGCCCTCGACGCGGCCCTGAAGATGTTCCCCACGACCCCGAGTGACGGCGTTCAGAATATGACGATCTTCCTGACCGACGGCCTGCCCACGGTGGGCGAGACCGACGACGCCAAGATCACCGCCGACGCCCGCGCCCTGAGCCGGGCGCGCAATGTGCGCTTGTTCGACTTCGGCGTTGGCTACGACGTGGACGTCCACTTCCTGGATCGGCTGGCCCAGGCAAACCGGGGCGACTCCGACTACGTCCGGCCCGAGGAGGACATTGAGGCCAAGGTCTCGCGCTTCTACAAGAAAGTCGCCTCGCCCGTCCTGACCGACGTTCACGTCGAGATCGGCGGCGCTCAGACGGCCGAGCTTTACCCGGACGCCTCCGAGTTGCCCGACCTATTCAGCGGCTCACAGCTTCTCATTGCCGGCCGCTACACCGGCTCCGGCGCGGTCACCGCCCGGCTCTCCGGGATGGTCGGCGGCAAGCCGGTCTCTTACGCCCTTTCGACGACGCTGCCCGCCGTGGCCGACACGAATGACTTCCTGCCGCGCCTGTGGGCGACCCGCAAGATCGGGTATCTGCTGGACTCGATCCGCCTGCGAAAGACCGATTCGAGCGGCGAGAGCGGCCGTGCCGACGACCCGGAACTTGTGGGCGAGATCGTGCGCCTGTCCAAAGAATACGGCGTTATCACTCCATACACATCGTTCCTGGTGACAGACGGCAGTGAGGAAACGCGGCCGTTCGGCGGCCCCATTCCGATGCACGGCATCCGGCCCAGCACCGGCCCGATGTTCGCCCCATCCCCGTCCGCTGGGGGCGGCTTTGGCGGAGTCGGAGGCGGCTTTCCCGGCGGCGGCGCACCCGCCGCACTGGCTCTGCCGCCGGGTGTCAACCGAGTCTATGCCCTCTCCAGTGGGGCAGTCGCCACAAGCCAGAGCCAGGCGCTACGCGCAACTAAAAGCGCCAATGTCGCCAGCGGCCTAGCCGGCTACGACGCGGACCAGACGCAGGCCGTCGGCGACCGCGTCCGCACGGTGGGCGCGAAGACGTTCACCTTGAAGAGCGGGGTGTGGACTGACAGCGCCTGCGACGCGCTCAAGCAGAAGGACGTGCTGACCGTGAAGGCGTTTAGCGACGCCCACTTCGCCCTGCTGAAGAAGTACCCGAGTCTGGCGGCCTACACGAGCCTGGGGAACAACGTGCTGGTGGTGATGGAGGATGGGAGAGTGGTGCGGGTGAAGGGGTGAACCCACCCCGCCGCAAGCGGCGACCCTCCCGAGGCTT
>JANOOM010000098.1:0-6800 GCA_031421335.1 Armatimonadota bacterium | reverse complement strand
GGAAGAGGCGGGAAGAAAAGAGATGGCAAGGGATGAGGAGTGGGCCACGAGTTGAAACCCGAGGCTAAGAAGTTCCCACCGTCGAAGCGACGTAAGACCAGGAATGGGAAGGCCGGCGGGCGGGTTCTGCCCGGTGGGTCCTATCTCTTCCCACTTGCGTCCCTTGGACGCTGGGTTTTTCGATGCCTCGGGTTTCAACCCGTGGCAAGCACTGCGTAACCACATAACTGACGTCACGCACGGGCTTTGGGTGGACCGTAAACGCCCCGCCGCCGTGATCGCCCCACCGCGCACGCCGCGGCGTGCGTAACATCAACACATGGAATACCGCGGTGTAGCCCACTCATGGCCTAGAGGCTTGCTGTGGCGGCCCAAGTCGGCGCAGGGTGGCAACCGCGACCGGGACGTCCGTCGGGCTGAAATTGGGGTTCAGCCGCAGGGCACGGCTCAGAAAAGAGCGCGCAGCAGGGGGGTCGCTCAGTCGCGCGGAGATCATGCCGGCATGAAACAGAAAATCAGCCTCGGGCGTGTTGCGGCGCAGGGCGGCCCGGCTCACCGCCGCCGCCTCCGGGTAGCGCCCGTTCTTGTAGAGGCACCAGGCCAAAGCGTCGGCGGCGTAGACGTTCCTGCGGGTACGGTACTCCTCCCGCGCCGTCTGCAAGGCTTTGGGCAGGTCGCGGTCGTGGTTCGCCTGGAACAGAGACATCTGCCAGCCACCCTTCACCCCATTCGCCTTCTGGAGACGATCTATCTGCCCAGCCAGGGCGTACTGCCGCGCGGCATCGGCGGGGTGCCCGGTCAGGGCATACAAATCGCCCAACGCGCCCACAGCCTCGAGTTGAGGGACTACGGCGACGGCCTTCTCATAGCGCCCGATGGCGTCTTGATAGTCACCCCGCCCCGCCTCGACCCGGCCCAGGGCCATCAAGACACGGTAGTTGTTGGGCGTCGTCGTCAAAGCGTCCTTTAAAGTCTGCTCGGCAGCGGCCTGGCGGCCCTCGCCGTAGAGCATCAGCCCGAGTTGGGCGCGGCACCAGCCCGTCGTCTCGGCATAGGGTCCCCCGGCATCAATCGCCTTGACCATCAGCCGGACCCCCTCGTGATGGGCGTCCCCGGTCAGCCACATCAGGTGCCCGCCCCGGCTGTAGGAGGCTAAGTCGGGCCGGATGTCGAGCATCTTCTGGTAGTGGGCATAAGCAGCGTCATAATCGCCGATCTCCTGATCGGCATCCCCGATCAGCCCGTAGGCATCGTTGTCGCCGGGGTCCAGGGCCAGGGCCTTCCCAGCCCAGGCTTTGCTGGCTTCGAACTCGTGCCGGTCGCTCGTCACCCAGGCCATGCCGGTCAGGGCATCCGCGTCGCGCGCATCCAGCGCAAGCGCTTTTTTGAAGACGGCCTCGGCATGGCCGTAGTAGCTCAGATCCGCCGTCTCGCGCGCCTTCTGCATCAAGGCATTGCCCAGGTCCACCCAGGCTTTCGTGTCCTTCGGGTTCTGCCCGGTGGCGCGCGTGTCTTTGCTGATCGCCTGATCCAGCAGCGCATGGCCCGCCTCGGGCGCGGCAGCGGGCGCATCAGCCTGGGTGGCGGCTGAGGAAAGGGCCGGGCGCGCGGAGGGCGCGTGGGCGCTGCGGCACCCCGCGCCCGCCGCCAGGCAAACGAGCAGAAGAGGGAAGACGGTCTTCATAGCCTGCCTCAACTCGTCTTTGCCACGATCGCCCCGCCAGACGGCTGCGACCCGAGCTGCTTCAGGGTGTCGGCCGCCGTCTTCGCGTCCCGCAGGCTGAAGGAAGGGTTTGTGCTCAAGGCGGAGGCCAGGTACTTCCCCGCCGTCACCCGGTCGCCGGCCTTGGCGTAGATCATGCCCGCATGGAACAGGATGCCGGCGTCGTGCGTGTCCCGCGCCATGGCGGTCTGGATGGCGGCTTTGGCCTCCTCCTCCCGGCCGTTCTTGTAGAGGCACCAAGCCAGCGTATCGGCGTCGTTGACGTTCCGGCTGGACTTGTTCAACTCGGCGAGCTGCAGCGCCTGGGGCAGAGCGCGGTCGTGATCAGCATAGAACTGCGCCATCTGCATGTGGTCGTCCACACCCGCATCGGCGTTCTGCTTGTGGAGCGCCTCGACCTGAGCGTACAATCGGTCCGCCCCAGCCTTGTCTCCGGTGAGTTGGTACAAGTCGCCCAAAGCCGCCAGTGATGCCAAGGTAGGGGCGATGGCGACCGACTTCTTGTAAGCGGAGATCGCCTCGGGGTAGTTCCGACGCGCCGCCTTGAACGTGCCCATCGCCGCCAGCGCCTCGGCATCATTCGGTGTGGTCTTCAAGGCGTCGTGCAAAGTCTGCTCGGCGGGCAGCAGCGCCCCCTCATCGAAAAGCATCAGGGCGAGCTGCGTGCGGCACCAGGCGGTGTTCTCGGCGTAGGGGCTGCCCGTCTTGATCGCCTTGATCATCAGCCACATGGCCTTGCGCGAATTACCGTCCATCGCCAGCAGGTGCGCGCCCCGGCTGTAGGAGGCCAGGTCGGGCCGGATGTCGAGCATCTTCTGGTAGTGGGCATAAGCGGCGTCATAATTTCCCTGGGCCGCGTCGGCGTCGCCCAGCAGCCCATAAGCTGTGTTGTCCTTGGGGTCGAGCGCGACGGCCTTGTTCGCCCAATCCATGCTCTCGCCGAACTGGTTGCGGTCGCTCGCGACCCAGGCCAGCCCGGTCATGGCGTCGGCGCTGTTCGGGTTGACCGCCAGGGCCTGTCGGTAGACCTGCTCGGCGTAGCCGTAATAGTGGGGGTTGGAGGTCTCGCGCGGCTTCTGCATCAGGATGTCGCCCAACTTGACCCAGGCCTTGTCGTCGCTTGGGTTCCGGCGCAGCAGGCCCGCCCACTTGGCGATGCCGTGGTCGGACGCCGTCTGGGCGGGGGGCGTCGGGATAGCGGCCAGTGTCGCATCGGCGGAAGGCAAGGCCGGCGCGGACGCCGCAGACGGCCCAGACGGTGCGGCATGCCGCCCGGCGCAGCCGCCGACCGCCAGGGTGCCTGGGAGAAGCAGGAGTAAAATCTTGGGAAGGAGTGCGTTCTTCATGGCTTGGGTTTCTGAGCGGGTCGGTTTATGCCGGAGATGGGAGGGGGCGATCCAGAAGACCGCCCCTTCCCTGAGTGCCGTTCGAGCGGCCTAATGAGCAGGGGTGGAGTCCTTGCTGTTGGCCGTGCCGGCGTTGGGCGTGCCGGCATACGGGAAGGTCATGTTGTAGACCTGGTCGTTGTGGTCAATGTTGTCTCCCACCAGGTTGACCGAGCTGTACGAGGGGCCGCTGGCGACCGCCGTCAGGGCGACGTCTACCACATCATCGCCCAGCCGACGCCCGTTGGGCCAGCCGCCGGGGACCTTCGCACCCACTCCATTGATCAGGGTGTCGCCGCCGATGAAGCCCAGCCGGCTGAACGCGGCCTGGCCGGCGATGTTGGCCGGGCCGGTCGTCGTGTCCACCCGGATGACGTCCGGGATGTAGACGGCGGCGAGGTCTGTGCGGCCAGTCGTGACGAACTTCGTGCCGTAGACCGCATTGATCAGGACGGCGACCTCGGGGTTGAGCGCGTACTTCTGGTACTTGGTCGCGTCACTCGTTGGCACGTCCCGGTTATAGTTGTCCTTGTCCCGGATGCCGACCAGCACTTCGTTGAAGAGCGGGTTGGCCTCGCGGTTGACCTGGATGAAGGGGCCGGCGTTGATGTTGTCGCCGGTCGTCGTGCGGAGCGTGATGCGGGGCCGCGAGACCGAGGCGTAGACGCCCACGCCCGTATTCGTCCCGCCGCTGGTGAAGGCGCCGGTGTATGAGGAGGTGGCGGAGGCCAGGTCGCTCAGGGGGATCACGATCGCATAGTGCAGAACGTTATAGCCCTTGAAGCCGTCCACGCCGTTGCCGGTCTGCCCGAACGTGCCCGCCGGTGAGGGCAGGAGGATGCGCGGGTCGAGAAAGTCGAAGATGCCCGGCGTGTCGGCATAGAAGCCGTCTTCGCGCGAGCCGGCGAAGACCATGGTCGTGCCCGCCGCGCCGGCGATGGCCGGCAGGGTGTAGGTCGTCTGCTTGGTGTAAGGATCGAGCGCCCCATTGCTGGCCGCGCCGCTGATGGCTCTGCCGGTCGTCAGGTCATCATAGAGCGGCGTCGTCCGCTTCCCAGTGTTGTAGGGCGGCACCATCAGCGTCATGTTCGGGTTGAGCAGCGTAGTCTGGTTGGTGGCGGCCACGGTCTTGGTGACGGTATAGGTCTGGACGAAGTTCTGGTGGTTGTCGCCGACGGACATGATCGGGCCGGCGTCGGGAGCGCCGTTGATGTTCGCGCCGCGCCCGTAGCGCAGGATCGTGTCCAGGTTCTTGTAGTTGCCGTTCTGGCTGCTGACCGGCGAGAACTTAAAGTCGTAGCGCTGCAGCAGCGCGCCTGTACTGGGGTTCGCAATGTTGATGCTGTAGAGCGCATCATCGGAGAAGGAGTCATACATGACGCCGTCGCCGGCCTCGGAGAAGGGCCGGACGCTGACCTCGATGACCAGCGAGGGCGTGTTGTTCGGCCCCTCGTTGCGGCGAAAGGCGTAGACGTCGGTGAGGTTCGCCTGCGGGTCGAGCTTGATCAGCGGTGCGTCGCTGTGGCTGGAGGCGCGCGCCGTGCCGCCCCCGAGTGCGAGTGCGCCCAGCGCGCCCAGGGCGGCTGCGGTGCAGAAAAGAGGCTTGAGGTTCATCGTGTTTCTCTTTCTTATATCGGTCAGGAATGAGTGCCGGTGCGGACCGCGCGGCGACGCCGCACGGCGCAGAAGGTCAGCAGCAGGACGCCGGCCCCCAGCGAGACCATCGTGCTGGCCTCCGGCACGGGCTGGGGCGCGAGGACCGTCCCGGAGGACGTGATGCCGTTGCCGCTGCTATCGAAGCCGACTGCCTGGAACGGCAAGACGGTCGGCCCGAATGCGCTGTTGAAGGAGAAGACGGCCGGGGTGCTGGAAAACATCTGGGAGTCTTCCAGGAAGGACACCAGGCCGCCGCCGGGGACGCCCGGGTCGAAGCTGATCTTGAACCCAGTGGGGGCCAAGAGGCTGGTCAGCCCGCCGGCCAATGACGGCGCGGCGAAGGTGATGACCGGGAAGTCCTGGCCCGTCATACTCGAGTTGGTGACGCTGTAGCTGTAGTTGAACAGCGGCCCGTTGGTGGTCTGGACGTTGGACAGGATGCTGATCTGGGCGCGCGCGGCGCCGCCAGAGAACAGTGCGCCGAGTGCGCCCGCAAGCACAAGAGTACCTGTAAGCCGGCGTGGTCGTAGGAGCATGATGGACCTGCTTTCTAAAACAGTGATGAGATAAGGGCAGAGAACGAGTCGTGTGACGGCAGGAGCCGTCACCGCAGCAGGAGTGCGCCAGAACAGTGGGGTGCGGCCGCGCACGACAGCGCAGGGCCGATGAGACATGAGCTTTTCCGATGGGCGCGGCGCGGCGGGTACTACGGGGCAGGTACAGCGGGGTAGTCAGCAAAGTAACGGATAAAACGGGAGGGGAATCAGTCGTCGGTTTCACTCATGAACGCAGTTTACCCCGCGGTTTGAGAATCTATGTCTGATTATTGGGCCACGGAGTTAATGAATGGTTACAAAACAGCACGAGGCCCTGCCAGCCGTGAAAATACCGACTCACTACAAATGCAGGACAAAGTCAATACCACCTCCATTCCACCCATGACTTCCCCCTCCGGTGACCAAACAACTCCCCCGACAACCACATCAAGCCTCTGTTCACCTCCCCTTCCCGAGCGCGGCGGCACCCGACTTGAGGGGCGGGTTACGACTTGTCGCAGGGAGAGGACCAGACCGGGTATAATGGGCCATCATGCGCCAATTCGATACTGCCTGCGACTCCTCCGAGACCATCCACGCCGCCCTGACCTGCCGCGATACCGCCCGCGACGCACAGGTGGAGGCCACCGTCCGCGCCATCCTCGACGACGTGAAGGCGCGCGGGGACGCCGCCGTGCTGGACTACACCCGCCGCTTCGACTGGCCGGAGGCAACGGCGAAGGCACTGGAGATAGAACACGAGGAATGGGCCGGCGGCGTTGACAGTGTTGCGGCGGATTTCGACGCCATGCTCGGCATAGCCCACGGAAACATCGCGGATTACCATGCCACGGAGGCCGGACACCTCCAGTCGTGGATGGACACATCCGGTCCGTCCGGCGGCGTGTTTCGCGGCCAGGTCTTGCGTCCGATGGGGCGGGCCGGCATCTACGTCCCCGGCGGTAAAGCGGCGTACCCAAGCACTGTCCTCATGGCTGGAATTCCTGCTGCCGTCGCCGGCGTCAAAGAGCTGGTGTTTTGTACTCCCGCCGGAAGCGACGGGAGGATCAACCCGCTGATCCTGGCGGCAGCAGCGTGGGTGAACACCTACTCCGATGTGCAGGTGAGCATCTTCAAGATCGGCGGCGCGCAGGCCATTGCCGCCATGGCCTACGGGACCGGGACCGTCCCCAAGTGCGATGTCATCGTCGGGCCGGGCAACGCCTACGTCAACACGGCCAAGAAGCTCGTCTACGGGACCGTCGGGATAGACATGCTGGCCGGGCCATCCGAGGTCGCCATCATCGCCGATGCGGGCGCGAACCCCGCCTTCGTCGCCGCCGATCTGCTGGCCCAGACGGAGCACGGCCACGACAACCGGGGCGTCGTGTTCAGCCATTCGTACGATTTATTGGAAAAATGTAAAATCGAACTAGCAATGCAGCGCGCGGAACTGTCCCGCAAGGAGATACTGGCCATCACCGCGAACAACTTGATTTT
>JANOOM010000097.1:0-7450 GCA_031421335.1 Armatimonadota bacterium | reverse complement strand
GCCGCGACTGGCCGTAGGACCCGGCGATGAAGCTGGCCGCGCCGGTTGCGAGCGGGGTGGCCGGGAGCCGCAACATCCCCATCTCACAAGCAGTGTACCCCCGCATGCCTTGTAGAAAGACCGGCGGTAGATATGTCGTGGCGTAGAGGCCCACCCCGATCACCAGGCTGAACAGCGCCCCCGCCGCCAGCGACCGGTTTTTCAGCAGATGCAGGTTGACGATGGGGGGGGGGGATGGACAACTCCCAGGCCACGAAGGCGGCAAGGCCGGCGGCGGCGACCAGGCTCGACACGACGATCTCGCGGGACTGGAAACAGTCGTCCGCCTGCCCGCGCTGTGACAACTCCCGTCCATAAATGGACCGGGCTTCTACGCCACGTGCAGCGAGGCCAGCGTGAAAGCGGTGATCGAGGCGGCAAAGTAGCGCCGCCGCCCGCAGCGGTCCGCCACCCGGTAATCGGCAGTACGATCACGTCGGAAATGATGTAGCTGGTGTTGACCCAGCCGATCTGCGAGAGCGCCGCGCCCAGATTACCCTGCATCTGCGGGATGGCGACGTTCGTGACGCTGGTGTCCAGCACTTCCAGCACCGCCCCGATCATAGCGGCCAGGATGAACAGCCAGCGCAGCGGGTTCGAGGCTTCCTCGGCAGGGATTGGGACGGGGAGGAGCGCAGACACCCCCGCCGGCAGCAAGTGCCGAGCGACGGGGCGGTCGTGCCCATATGTGTATCGCCCCCGCCCCCTTTTGTGTCGCGCTGTTACCGCGTCTTGGCCTTCTCACGCTCTTGCGCCTGAGGAGCCTCGGCGCCCGCGATGTCGGCCAGACCGCCGCGCTTGGAGAACAAGATCGCCCCCGCCAGCAGCGCGGCCATGATGACCACGACGATGCCCCGAAGCAGGCCGTTCCCCGCCGTGCTGACGACCACGCCTGCGATCAGGACGCCGACGAGGTTCATCACCTTGATCAACGGGTTCAGGGCCGGGCCGGCCGTATCCTTGAACGGGTCGCCCACCGTGTCGCCGATGACGCTGGCCTTATGC
Source organism: Armatimonadota bacterium (assembly GCA_031421335.1). GTDB lineage: Bacteria > Armatimonadota > Armatimonadia > Armatimonadales > Capsulimonadaceae > JANXMY01. Next base: position 6,406 of record JANOOM010000097.1, on the reverse strand, counting down.
TGCTCCGTCCCCTTGCCGCCAAACAGGCCATCCTCGATCTTCTTCTTGGCGTTATCCCACGCCCCCCCCGAGTTCGCCAGCAGGACCGCCATGAGCTGCCCCGTCACGATGACGCCTGCCAGATAGCCGCCCAAGGCGTCCGCTCCCAGCCCGAATCCCACCAAAATTGGGAGGCAGATGGCGAGGATGCCCGGCCCCAGCAGCTCCTTTTGGGCCGCCGCCGTGGCGATCTCGACGCACCGGGCGTAGTCCGGCTTGTTCGTCCCCTCCATGATGCCGGGGATCTCGCGGAACTGGCGCCGGACCTCCTCGACGAGCTGGAAGGCGGCCCGCGAAACGGCGTTGATGGCGAAGGAGCAGAACAGGAACGGGGCCGCGCCGCCGATGAGCAGGCCCATGAAGACGCGTGGGGTGTCCAATCTCAGGCCGACGCCCTGCAAGTGCGCTTCCTCGACGAACGATTGGAACAGGGCCACCGCGGCGATCACGGCTGTGGCGATGGCAAAGCCCTTGGTCAGCGCCTTCGTCGTATTGCCCGCCGAGTCGAGCTTGGAGACCACGCGGTCGCCCGTGATGATATGAGGCGCGGTGCCGTTGCGCTGAACGTGTTCACTCGGCTGCCGAGGCTCTGCGAGCACAATCTGCTCGCGGGCCGCGCCCGACATCTCGAAGATGCCCTGAGCATTGTCGGAGATCGGGCCGAAGGTGTCCATCGCCAGGACGTAGCCTGTCGTGGTCAGCAGCCCTAGGCCCGCCAGCGCGATGCCGTAGGCCGACAAAAGGGCGCTGCCGCCGAACAGCAGCACGATGGAGAACAGGGCGGCGACGATCACAGCCGCGCTCCAGGCCGCGCTTTCCAGGCCCAAAGAGAACCCTGACAGGATCAAGGTCGCCGCCCCGGTCTGCGAGGCGCGGGCGACTTCGCCGACGGGGCGCTTGTCCGAGCCGGTGAAATACTCGGTCTGCTTGCCGATGACCAGCGCCAACACGACGCCGATCACGGCGGCGGCGATGAAGTAGACCGGCCCATAGGTGCGGCCATCCACGGTGATACCGTCCTTCAGTCCCGGCAGCACGAACGCCGCGCCGGCTAGCAGGACGGAAGCGACAGCCCCGGTCAGCCAGAAGCCCCGGTTGATCGGGACCAGCGGGTCCAAAGTGATATCCTCCTTGCCGCGCAGGGAGGCGATGCCCAGGATGGAGGCGAGGATGCCGACGCCGTGGATGACCAAGGGGAACAAGATCAAGGGCAGGGTGAAGGCCGGGTTTCCTGTCCGCGCCCCGACCGCCGCGCCCAGCAGCAGGGCGGCAACGAGCGTGACCAGATAAGATTCGAACACGTCGGCGGCCATGCCCGCGCAGTCGCCCACGTTGTCCCCGACGTTGTCGGCGATGGTCGCCGCGTTGCGCGGGTCATCCTCGGGGATGGACTGCTCCAGCTTGCCCACGAGGTCTGCCCCGACATCAGCGGACTTGGTGAAGATGCCGCCCCCCACCCGCATGAACAGGGCGGCAAGACTCCCGCCGAACCCGAAGCCGATCAGCACCTTCATGGCGTCGCTTCTGAAAATAAAGAAGATCGCCGTCGCGCCGAGCAGCCCCAGCCCGACCGTCATCATGCCCGCCACCGCGCCGCTCTTGAAGGCCGTTTCCAGTGCCCCTTTATAGGTGGTCAGGGCCTGGTTCGCCGTGCGCTGGTTGCCGATGACCGCCATGCCCATGCCGACATAGCCGGCCGTGTAGGAGAGCGTGACGCCGAGCAGGAAGGCGACGCCAACCCCGACGGCGATCCGCAGGCCGTACTGTGTGTAGTACAGGAAGACGAGCAGGACGGACAGCACGGCGACCAGCGGCAGCATCGTCCGCACCTGTTTGGCGAGGTAGGCTAGCGCCCCCGACCGGATTGCCGCGCCCACCTCCTGCATAGCCGGCGTGCCGGGCGACAGCCGGCTCACCTGGCCCCGGAGGACCAGGCCGTAGGCCAGCGCGATCAGAGAGGTCAGAAATACGAACGCCAAAACGCCGTACACCGGCGCCGTAAAGGCGGGCAGCTGCACCGATTCGCCGCCCGCCCATGAGGCGCGGGCGCTCCCCAGCAAGAGCACTGCTGCCAAAAGAAGGGGACTCGAAGCCAGCCACGTCCGCCGGGCAAGATTGGACAATACGGACCTCCTCCGCCCGGCCTTTGTGGGCCAAGGCTTGTATGGATTGCGATTGCAACCATTATAAGTGATGACGTTCACCTTGTCAACCGGACAAGCATGGTCGGATTTTGGGTCGTCCTATGTCCTAACATACGCCAGAATTGACGTACATCGTTTTGGTGTATAACGAGTGAATGATGAGCGCGGGTGCGGCCGGCGTATTGGGAAGCGTGTTGGAGAACCGAAGCGGAGGGTGACAGGTTTCCAACCCCTCACTTTTCCACGTCTGGAAACAGGACCGGGCGACTGAAGTCGCGGCAACAATTCACAAAGTCCGCCTTCGCGGACTAAGCCTCTGATCTTGAGTCTTAACCTGCGGAGGCAGGTTTTGTGAAGTTGTTGGCGCGGTTTCAACCGCCCGCTCCCCTCCCCAGGCCAGCGAAGTCCTGCGTCCACCACGCGGTCAGCTTCTGGTTCAGGGCCGCGCCGGGGTGCTGAGGTCGGCCAGGGCACGGCAGCGCATCTTCTAGTGGTTGGGAAAAGACTGCGTTGACTTTGAGGCCTGCGAAAGGCTATAATGAATCACAGAAAGTTGAAATTTATGGCTGATCTGATCCAACTCGACGTTCTCCCCGCCCGCCTCCCCGCCGCCCCCGCAAGGCCGCTCGGGGCGGGTGTCAACCGACGCATCCCGGAGTGGTTGACCATCAAGCTACCCAAACGCCAGGGCATTGAAGAAGTCGAAGGGCTGATGCGCCGTTCGGGCCTCGTCACCGTTTGCGAGGAGGCCCGCTGCCCCAACCTCGGCGAGTGCTGGTCCAAGAAGACGGCGACGTTCATGATCCTCGGCGATACCTGCACCCGCTCCTGCCGCTTCTGCGCCATCAAGACCGGCAAAGGCGGGTCGCTGGACGCCGATGAGCCGCGCCGGGTCGCCGAGAGCGCCGCCATCCTGGGCCTGAAACACACGGTCGTCACCAGCGTCAACCGCGACGAGCTGCCCGACGGCGGTTCCCATCACTTCGCCGAGACGATCGAGTGGCTGCGCCGCTTGTTGCCCCAAACCATCATCGAGGTGCTGACGCCGGACTTCCTCGGGAACAAAGCGAATATCCAGACCGTCGTTGACGCGAAGCCGCACGTCTACAACCATAACATCGAGACCGTCCCGCGCTTGTACCGGCAGGTTCGCCCGCAGGCCCGCTACGCCCGCTCGCTCCAGCTCTTGCAGTACGTCAAGGCCGCCGACCCGGACATCTACACAAAGAGCGGCTTGATGGTCGGCTTAGGCGAGACCAAACAAGAAGTGGTCGCGCTGCTGGAAGACCTGAAAGCGTATGACGTGGACGCTGTCACCATCGGCCAGTATCTGAAGCCGGGCAAGAACTATCTGGATGTGGTCGAGTACGTCCATCCGGATGTCTTCGCCGAATACAAAGAGATCGGCGAGGCCATGGGCTTCCTGTTCGTCGCTTCCGGCCCGTTCGTCCGGTCCTCGTACAACGCCAAGGAGTTCAGCGACAAGTTCCTGGCGATGCAGGTGAAAAAGGCCGCCGCTTAAAACGGAAGGGCGGACACCTCCTGGTCCGTCCTCCAAACCTGCATGAGTCAACCACGTCAACGACAGCCCAAAAGCCGACCCGGCTCGAGATTGCCCGCCGCCGCGCGGTGGACGCTGCGCGGCTTAGCGACGCTCCCACTGGTTGGGCTGACCGTCTCGGCCGGGGTCTACTTTTCCTCCGTCTACCACCTCCTGCGTACCCACCTGGTTCCCATCGCCGAGGCCGAGCTGACCCGGCAGACGGGCCACGAGGTCCGCATCGGCCACGCCGACTTCGGCAAGCGCGGCGTCCTTGTCCTGACCGACATCGCCATCGCCAACAAGGCGACCTTCGCCCAGGACGGCGGTGAGGCGACGCTGTCCGCGCGGCGCTTGACCGTAGACTATGATTTCCACGCGCTGGTCTTTGACAGCGGCAACGCCGCCCACGCCCTCGGCGACATCACCCTGGACCAGCCTTCCCTGCTCGTCGAGCGCTTTTCTTCGACCCGGTTCAACTTCAGTGACCTCCTCAAACCCAAGACCACCAAGAAAAGCAAGCCGTTCGTCGGACGCATTCTTGTCCACGACGGCCTGCTGCGCTTCCGCGACTTCGACGCCCCTGACCGGGGCAAGCGGCCCGCCCGGAACACGCTGACCGCCGTCGAAGGCACGATAGACTTCTTTTCCACCCGCAATGTCTACTTCGACGTGCGCGGGCGCGGCGCGGCGGCGGAGAATCGCTTCGACAGGCTCCTGGTGAACGGCGACATTTCGCGCCTGGTAGCGGGCCGCTACCGGGGGCACGTCGTCGCGACAAACGCCGACGCCGCCTACTGGACCGACTACTTCAAAGCCTTCCCGCAGGCGCGCATCGTTCGGGGCCGGGCCGACGCTGACGTGTCGCTCGCCAATGAAGGAGCCACGCCTGCGCCGGGGCGGCTGCTGGACCTGTCCGGCAACATCGCCGTGCGCCATGTGACGGTCCTGGCCTCCGACAAGAAGGTGCTCGCACTGCCCCTGCAAGACTTGACCGGGGCGGCCTCGTTCACCGGCGCAGGGCTTTCCCTGGACGCGCACGCGACGCTGGCGGGGCAGGCCTTGATGGTGTCCGGCACCGTGTTCGATTTCAAGCACCCGCAGATCGCCGCCTCGGCCACGTCGCCCCGGCTCGACCCCGTCCGGCTGGCCGCCGCCCTGCCCATCTTGAAGTTGCCCGCCGGCTTCAAAGTCTCGCCGGGGCCGGTACGGGCCTCCTTCACCGGTACGCCGGCCAACCCCACTATCACCGTGGGCGCAACGGTGCCCGCCATCGTCTATGCCGGCAACCAGGCGACGAACGTGACTGGGCAGGTCACTTACGCGAACAAAGTTTTGTCCGTTCCTTCCGTGACGTTCCGGCTGAACGGTGCGGGCTTGGGCGCCCTGCGCGGGACCGTGGACACGACCGGCCCGAAACCCGTCCTGCTGCTGGCGGGCGCGCTGCGCGGCGTTGATCTCGCGGGCCTGCGGCTGCCGCCTGCCGTCAAAGGTGGGAGCCTCAATCTGGGCGGCTTGGCCGACGTCCAGTTCCTAGCGGATAATCAGGGGCGCCCGCTGTCCGTCGTCGCCAACGTGAGCGCGTCGAACTTGCGGCTCAAGCAGACGACGCTGCGGTCTCTCGCCGGGCGCGTCGCCTGGACGCAGGGTGGGGCCATCACGCTCACCCGACTGGTCGTGCGGGACGCGAGCGGCACAGCCGCCGTCAGTGGGACCGTCCCCTTCGGTGGCCCACAAGCACAGTGGGGCCTGACCGTCCGGACAGCGGGGCTTGATATCGCCTCCCTCCTCCGCCCTTATTCTAACCTCGCGCTTTCGGGCCGGGCAGCCCTCGACGGTCGTATCGTCGGCCCGGCCGCCGCGCCCCAGTTCGTCGGGGCGGCCCGGCTGATCGAGCCGCGCTTCGGGCGCTACGCCGCCGATCTGGTCACCGGGAGCTTGGCAGTCGGGCTGACCGGTGTCCGCCTCCAGGACGTGACCCTGCGGCGTTTCCCGACCGAGGCGCGGCTTTCCGGCACGGTAACGCAGCTCGCGAGTGCCGATCCATTGCTGGCCTTGAACATCCACGTCTCCGAGGGTGACGTGGCGGACTTCCTGCGGCTCGCCGAGTCCGCCTCGGCCCCCTCCCCGAAGACGGCGCGGACGCTGACGGCGAGCCTGCCGAACCTCTCCGGGACTGCGGCCGGCGACTTCCACATCTCGGGGCGGCTGAGGGCGCCGGCCGTCTCCGGCCACGCCGACGTGTCCGACGCGACGGTCGGGAACTTCCGGCTGGATCGGGTCGCCGCCGACGTCAGCTATTCGGGCGGTGTCCTGCGCGTCCAGAACGGCATCGTCCGGTCCGAAGCGGCGACCCTGACGGCGAGTGGAGAACGAACGGCGGGCGGTCTCCTGAGCGCCCGCTTCGCGGCCTCTGGCCTGGATCTCGCCCGCTTCGATTCGGTGCTGACGCCCTCCGCCGACGTGAGCGGCACCGTCGCCTTCGCGGGCCGGCTCGGCGGGACGCCGTCCGCCCCGCATGTGGCCCTGACCTCGCTCACCGTTCCCGACCTCGTCGTGGATGGGCAGACCTTCGCGCCCCTGTCACTGGCCGCCCGCTACGATGACGGCGTCCTGACGCAGACCGGCTCTGCCTGGCGGTTCATCGTTTCGGCCCCGTCCGACTATGCCGGCGAAGCCGGCG
>JANOOM010000096.1:0-2660 GCA_031421335.1 Armatimonadota bacterium | reverse complement strand
GCGAGGTCGCCAGGCCCGTCCGTGAGGATGAGGATGGCCTGCTCGGGCGGGTCAGACTGCGAAGCGAGGTGCGCGAGGGCCGCATCGATCGCGGGGCCCGTCCGGGCGGGGCCTCGAGGCTTGACGCGGTCCAAGTGCGCGTGCTTCAAGGCTTCCGCCGCGAGGGGCCCCGCGACGAGCTTGGCTTCCGCGCCGGCCGCGAAGAACGCCTCGATTTGGGCCGCGTCGCCGCTCTCCACCGCCGCTTCCAGGGCGTCCAGTTCCGCCCGGAACCCGCCCAGCGCGGTCAAGAGTGCTTCCCGGTTGGTCAGGCAGACGTCGCGCCAGATCTCCGGCGGGCTGGTCGCCACCCGCGTCGCGTCCGCGAAGCTGCCCGCCGTCAGCCGCTGCGTCTGCGGGTGGGTGCGCTGCGCCGCCGCCGCCCGGCGCATCAGCGCCGAGGCCAGGACGTGCGGCAGGTGGCTCGTCACGGCCAGCATGGAGTCGTGCGCCTCGGGCGTCAAGGTCAGCGTCGTCGCCCCCACCTCGCGCGCCAGCCGCTCCACCGTCCGCAGCGCCCGCGCGTCCGTTTCAGCCGTCGGCGTGATGGCCCAAGTGGCCTCTTCGAACAGCAGTGGAGTTGCCGCCTCCACGCCGGCCTGCTCCGACCCGGCCATCGGGTGACCGCCGACGAAAAACGGGAACCCCGCCGCCCGCCGGGCGATGGTCCCCTTCGTGCTGCCGACGTCCGTGACGACCGCGCCCGGCCTGATCGCCCGCAGCACGTCGGGCAGCGTCTCGACGATGTGCCCCACCGTGGTACACAGCACGACGATGTCTGCTTCGGCCACGCCCCGAGCCAGATCCGTTTCCCCCGCGTCAATCGCCCCCAGCGCGCGAGCTTTCTCCAGCCGGTCGGGGTTCCGCCCGATCCCGATGACCCGCCGCGCCAGCCGCCGCCGCTTCAGCGCCATGCCCAGCGACCCGCCGATCAGCCCAACGCCGACAATGGCGACGGTCCCGAAATGCCCCGGAAAGTGTGCTTCGTCTATCATGACTGCTCCGGCTTAAACTTGATCTTGGCATAGATGTCGGTCATCGCCAGGCTATCCCCCACAGACGACAGATACACGCTGCCGTCCATTCCCTTGACCTCGCGCAATTCCCAATGGTCGTCCCGGCGCGTGTGAAGTATGACGCGCAGCTCGTCCTGATCCACCAGAAGGTACTCTTGCAGCGCCTCGGTGCTCTTGTAATGGTCGAACTTATCGCTCCGGTCGTATCCCTTCGTTGAGGGCGACAGGACCTCCACAACGAGCAGCGGGTTAAGAATCACGTCTTCCTTGCCTAGATAGTACTGCCGGTCCCCGCAGACAACGGCCACATCGGGGAACGTGTTCACACCGTCACCCGTGTGAATCTTCATGTCAGAGCCGTACACACGGCAGTCTCTCGGGGCAAGGATGTTGCCGAGCGCCCGGATGATGTTACCTCCAATGGCGTTATGGTCATCCTTGCCGCCTGCCATCTGGCGTATTTCGCCATCCACATACTCCCAGCGCCCGAACGCCGTCTGCTCGAACTCGAAGTATTCGGCCTCCGTGTAGTGTGTCTTCTCGATGTACGGGTCAGCATACTGCCGCGCCAGTGCCATGTCTGCTCTCCCTTGTCCCTACTCACGCCGGATTAACAATTGCTTCTGCCTGACGGCTCTGTGGCCCCGCTCCGCCCGCTGAGGCCAGCAGCCATCCGCCCAGGGCCAGCACGACTTCCAAGGTTAAGAACGCCATGTCTGCGGAGAGTGCTGTGAACATCACTGGCATTGTCTCCCATATCTGCCTTACGAGAGCATGACGGCAAGTGCAAGCACAAAAGCCCGTGTCTCCTGCGCTGGCTCGCCCCATGGCCCGCAATATTGGTCAGGGACTATGCTTAAGCCTTACTTGCTAAAGCGCTCCGTCCTCGGAAGGTGAGTCTTGTTGGGCACCATAGTGGACATGCAAGATCACAACTGTGTCTGCCTCCCCGTCGTCGTCCTCATCCACAAGGTCAAAGAGAACGCGATAAACCACCCGCCCTTGACGATAGATTAAGCGCCGTGCTGAACCTCGGGACTTATCGGTCCCTTGCACTGCCTCACAGCGCAGTGGGAACAGAGACAAACCGTTGATTGCCTGGAAAAGACCATCCTGTCAGCGGTCTGCAAACGAGAAAGAAGTCGCTCCCATGAGACGAAGATAAGCGGCATCAACCTCAGCCTCAGCAGGCTCAGACAAGCGCACGATATAGATGCGCGGTTCGTCATCTTCGGAGGCATTAGGCGGCAAGTTTCTCTCGCTCCTGTGCGTGCGCGGCGTCGCGGTCTTGACGGCGCTGTAGAACATCAGACACATATCCAGAGAAGGGGCGTGACCGGCCTTCCGCGTAGGCTTGTCGTCCGCGCTCAATGCCCTCCAGCGTTTCTGAATGGTCACGATTCGCCGCTTCCAGGACTTCCGCCAAAAGGGCATCGGCCAGCGTATTCTCGTCGCGGCCCTCGCGCGTCGCCATCTCTTTTAATTTTGCTTCCGTCTGCGGTGCGAGTGTGATTGTCATAAAATCAAGCAAGGAGACTGCTTGCCTTTAGGCGGCAGAGGAATTGCTTCCTGTCTGCCGAAGGCTCTGCTCCTTGTCCTTTCAGG
>JANOOM010000095.1:0-9029 GCA_031421335.1 Armatimonadota bacterium | reverse complement strand
TGACTTTGATGTGGAGCAGTTCTGGGAGCCATCGGAATACGCGCTCACGGAGTATGTTGGTGAGTCGCTCACCGATGAGATCGTCGCCAACGTCGAGAGCGAACTTGGCTATAAACTGCCCGCATCATATGTCGCTCTAATGGGCTTCCAGAATGGGGGCATCCCCCGGCGGACGAGCCATCGTGTTGAAGAGCGCACAACGTGGTCGAGCGACCACATTGCTATCACGGGTATTTACTCCATCAGCAGCGAAAAGTCATATTCACTGTGCGGCGAGTTCGGGAGTCAGTTCTGGGCGGTGTCGCAGGTGAGCTATGCCGTTAGGCCGCAGAGATAGTCGGGGGGATGACATGAGCGAACTGTTAACGGTAGGTAATTACTTTGACCGTAATGGCGCTGAACTAGCGAAAAGCCTGCTCAGTGTCGAAGGCATCGAATCCTATGTGAGAGCGGATGATGCGGGGGGAATGCGCCCCTTCCAATTGGCAGGCGCGGGCGGGGTATGGCTAATAGTTCGGGCTGAAGACGCCATTCGTGCCTCGGAACTGCTCCACGCCTTGCCGCAGGGAGGGGACAGTCCCGAAGAAGACAGTCCCGAAGCTCAGTCGTCTGCGGTCTAACATTGCGTTGCACCGGACGCCACCGCTGCCGATGCTTTAGCGGTTTCCGCTCCCGCAAGGTGTGGTTCTCCGGCGGCGTCGGCAGGTACGCCGGTGCAGGTTGACACCCAGCCTACCTTTGGGTATCATCAGACCAGAGAAGGAACCAAAACCCATGAAGGTTTATGACCGCATCACCGACTTAGTTGGCTTCACACCGCTGGTCAAATTGAACCGCGTCACCGACGGCGCCCCGGCCACCGTGCTCCTCAAGCTGGAGTTCTTCAATCCGGCCTCGTCCGTCAAGGACCGCATCGCCGTTGCCATGATCGAGGACGCCGAGAAACGCGGCATCCTTTCCGCCGATTCGGTCGTGATCGAGCCGACATCCGGCAACACAGGCATCGGCATGGCCTTCGCCTGCGCCGCCAAGGGCTACCGCTGTATCCTGACCATGCCCGAGACCATGAGCATGGAGCGCCGCCTGCTGTTGCGCGGCTACGGGGCAGAACTGGTCCTGACGCCCGGCCCGGAGGGGATGCGCGGGGCCATCGCCGAGGCCGAGCGGATCGCCGCGCGGACGCCGCACTCGTTCGTTCCGCAGCAGTTCAATAACCCGGCCAACCCCGCCGCCCACCGGACGGCGACGGCGGAAGAGATCTGGAACGACACCGACGGCACGGCGGATATCCTGGTCGCAGGCGTCGGGACGGGCGGCACCATCAGCGGCATCGCCGAGGCCATCAAGGCGCGCAAGCCCTCCTTCCGAGCCATCGCCGTCGAGCCGGCGGACTCACCGGTCATCACCCAGACCCGCGAGGGGCACGCCCTGAAGCCCGGCCCGCACAAGCTCCAGGGGATCGGGGCGGGCTTCATCCCGAACAACCTCGACATGGACATCATTGACGAGGTCATCGAGGTGACGACCGAAGAGTCGGTCCACTGGGCGCGGCGGACGGCCTTCGAGGAGGGTATCCTGATCGGCCTGTCGTCCGGCTCCGCCGTGTGCGCCGCCATGCAGGTCGCCCACCGGCCCGAGAACGCGGGCAAGACCATCGTGGTCATCATCCCCTCGAACGGCGAGCGGTACTTGTCCACCATCCTGTTCGCCGACCTGCGCGACGACTAATAGGGGCAACATCTGCTGTGTAGGGGCGCGATTTATCGCGCCCTTTTTCTCTCCCCCTCTTTTCCCCTCTTTTCCCCCCTAACCCCCTGCCGGTTTCACCAACTCGTAATAATAGTCGTCTGCCTGCGCGTTGCCCGTGTATGGGCCTTTGAGGATGTCGCCGACGTCCAGCGCCCGACTCTGGGCGTTCGGGGGCACTGGCCTTTGGGCGTTGACGTGGCCGTCGAGCCACAGGACGTTGGCACGCCCCGAGTGCCGCCCGTGGACGGAAGCCTCGTGGTCGGATGGGAGGAAAACGTACTTACCCCATCCCAGCGACCCTGAAGAGACGTAGGCGCTGTCGGCGATGAGAACCGTCTCTGAAGGGGAGGCGACCTGAGCAAGAGACGCCGGGTGGCCTTGGCTGATCTCCGCCCGCACATACGCGATGTTGAGGCCGTAAGTGGGGGGGATAGTCTTGTAGTAGTCTGCGGCCTTCAGCCCTGACGCGGATGGACAAGCCCAGACGCCGGCGCTCTTGATGAACAGTGACAGCGGGCCACAGGAGGCGTCAACCCGGACATCGGACGTACCGAGCGTCTGCTCCTGACAGAAACTCCAGTGCGTGATGCGGCCAGAATCATCAGCGTGGGACAGGGTGTTAAACAGTACACCGTCACTATCGCCTGCGTACTGCATCGTCGCCATCCCGATCTGCCGGAGGTTGGAGGCGCATGTCGTCTGCCGCCCCCGCTCGCGGATGTGAGCAAAGACGGGGAACAAGATCGCGGCGATGACGGCGATTATTGCGATGACAACGAGCAATTCAATCAGCGTGAAGCCCGTCTTTCGTGTGACCATGCCTCCCTAACGGGGCACAAAAGGAAAGGGGTTCGCGGGCGGGCTTCTTCGGCCACAGAGCCACCGCCAGCCTATACTTCCCACCCTCCCTAGTCCTGCTTCCCGAACGCGATCCGTGCAGGGGCAGGCCCCCCCGCCCGTCCCCTCCTCCATCCTCGCGCCGGGCAGGAATACCGGGCGGCGGCGCGGAAAGACCGCGATTATGCCGAATATACGCTTTATTGCTCTTCTAGCCCTGCTGCTCGCCCTAAAGACCCTCCCCCACCCCGCCGACGCCGCGCAGGCGGGGGATCGGGGGGGTGGGCCGAACGTCACCTTCCCCGAAACGCTGCTGATACAGAACGGTGGGCCGGTCCTCAACCTCAAGCGCCCGCCCGAGGCCGGGATGCACGCGGCCAAGGGTGACGGCGTGGCCGACGATACGGCGGCGTTTTTGGATGCTTGGGACCTACTGAAGCGCGAATACAAGAAGCACGGACCTTGGGGGCCGGATAACAGCTTTTACGTCTACCTGCCCGACGGGACCTACAAAGTCAGCGACACGCTGATTTATCGCGGGGCGACCGTCGGGGCGTCTCCCAAATGGGACGGGACGTTCGACATCAACCACGTCCATTTCGTGGGGCAGAGCCGGGCCGGAACCGTCATCAAGCTGGCCGACCACTGTGCGGGGTATCAGGACATCGCCCGCCCCAAGATCGTACTAGCCTTCCAGCACCCAGACACCGTTTTCAACAACGTGCCGGGCAGTAACTGGCTCCGCAACCTCTCCATAGACACCGGGCGTGGCAATCCGGGCGCGGTCGGGCTGTTCTTTCAGGGGGCCAACAACACCGACCTGCGAAATGTCACCATCAAGTCGGGCGACGGGGCAGGGCGCTACGGCATCTGGTTCAAGCAGGGGTCCGTCCAGGGCTACTATGCCGACGTGACGGTGGAAGGGTTCGACGACGGCATCTTTGATTCGGTGAACCCCGAAGGAGACGTAGTCTTCGAGTTCCTGACGCTCCGGGATCAAAAAGAAGCGGGCATCCTGCTGACCGGAGGCGGGATGTCGCTCCGGCGGCTGCGGTCGGTGCAGCCTCGTCCCAGTGTCCCCGCCCTGAAGATAGACGGGGCCGGCCCGCAGGCCGTGGTCCTGGACAGCGAGCTGAAGGGCGCGGGGGCGGCCGGCCCAGCCATCGAGATGACCCGCGCTTCGGAGCAGTGCCTGTTCGCCCGCGGCCTCGCCGTGACGGGCTACGCGCCCGCCGTCCGCAAGGCGGGGAAAGTGGCGGCGGACGGGGACCTCATTGGCCCCGGACCCGGCCGCTGGGTCGGCGAGTACGTCTCCTACCCGGTCAAGACGCTGACGTCCGAACAGGCCGCGCGTTCCCTACCCCTCCCCGTCGCCGACACCCCACACTTCGCGTGGTACGACCCCAAGACGCAGTGGGCCGTCGCGGACGATTATTCGAACGTCCAGGCGGCTCTCGACTCGGGCCGGCCCGTCGTCTGCTTCAAGAAGCGGCATTACACGCTGACCGGTGACGTGTTCGTCCCCGCCTCGGTCCATGTCGTCAATGGCCTAGCGGCGAGTGTGGGGGGCGGTGCGTTCGTCATCGCCCAGCCGTCCGCCTTACCCATTCTGTTCGAGGACTCGAACATGCCGATCCGGGTCACGGCCAAGCGCGACGTGGTCCAGCGCTGCGCGAGCGGCGGCATTTCCAACCCCAAGGGCCTGCCGGTCACGTTCTACCTGGAGAACGTCAACGACGACGCCACCGGGGACGACTTCTGCCGGGCCGGGGCGCGCGTCTTCGCCCGGCAGATAGACATCGAGTACGGCGGCGGGAACCAGATCGTCAGCAACGGCGGCGCCCTGTGGGTCTTCGGCTTCAAGACCGAGAACATGAAGGGGGCGCCCTTCACGGTCAAGAACAGCGGCGCACTCGAGATACTGGGGGGCTACTGCAACCAGACCAACCGGCCCCCGCCGGACCAGCAGAAGCCGATTCTCCTGAACGACGGCGGGCGCGTCTCGGCCACCTTGTTCACCAATCTGGGCGGCCCGTTCGTCAAGGCTATCGTCGAGACGCGCGGCGGCGCGGCGGTGACCGCCCCGAACACGGACTTCCCCAAGCGGGGAGGAGAATACCGGGACGATTACGTCATCCCGCTGTACGTCGGGGACGCGCGGGCGGCGCCCGCCCAGGACTCGAGGCACTAGTGAGTAACATCAGGGCTACGGCGGTGCGGCTCGTACAGGCGCTGCGGCTCGTACAGGCGCTGCGAGCCTCTTCCGATTGGCTGATCAACAGACTGGAAAGCGGGGCGTACCATTTGTCCGGCAGCCTCATCCAAGTGTTCGATGTCCTGGCATACCTGCTGAACCTCGGCGCCCCCTTGTACATCGGCGCGATCTGGGGTGGGTTCCTGCCGGACCTGGAAAAGCGCCACACGCTGCTGGTGCCCAGCGAATGGGTGGGCCACTGGACGGCCCTGCTGTTTTTGGGGCTTTGGACCTCGGCCCTGGGGTGGCAGTGGTTCTCCAAGAAGTACAGCGTCAACGTCGGGGTCCGGCGAAAACTGGTCTCCAGGGAACTCAAAGACCTGTGCCGGAAAGCGGGCCTGGGCCTGCCCCCTGAAGCAGACGCCCGATGTACCATCTGGCTCGTCCCGGAGGGGGCCATCAGCAAGGACAGGAACAGCGGCGAATATCAGGTCCCGACGCGCCTCGTGCAGTGGGCCGACTATGTGCCCGCGCAGAGCCGGTATCAGAAAAACGGGCGCACGCACTACCGCTTGAACGGCGGGGCGGGCTGCCTCTTCCGCGTGTACCGTGGCAGGCAGGACCGGGTCTATGTGGGCATTCTCGGGGACGCGCTGAACCGGGGGATGGAGCAGAAAACACTCACCTCACTGAAATATGTTGTCCCTGAACACACGTCACTCGTCGAATACTTGGTCCAGAATTTCAACCTCCGGCGTCGGCATGCGAGGTCGGTCACGCCTGACCGAAGATCTTTTCTAGCCATCGCACTTGTCGAGGAGGGTAGCAAAAAGCCGCTCGGAGTAGTATACTGTGACTCGAAGGATGCATCATTCTTCACGGACCAGGTTGAAGACCGAATCTTCCAGTGCCTGCCGCAGCTTGTCGGCGCGATCAGCGCTAAGGAATAGGAAAGAATCATGGCGACCACACGCAAAACGCCGAAGACCCCGATCACATCCGGCAGTACGGGTTCTCCTTCGGGGAAGCCGGGCGGGACCATGCGGCCCGTCCCCAAGGACATCGTGCGCCAGATTCCCAAGATCGAGCGGACGGTGGCCGAGCAAAGCTTTTTCGAGATCGTGACAGACAAAGTGCGGCAGTGACGTTCTGCCTCACCCGCTTCTCGGGCCTCCTTCCGCCCCTGCTCCCTACGACTGCTTGACCCGCTTGAAGCTACCCCTCAAGGCGCGGCGATGCCTCGCCCTCATCTTTCTATCCGCCCTTTTCGCCCTCGCTGCCATCCTCGTCTTCATCCGGCGCCCCGGCCACTCGCTGGCCTTCGACACGCTGCACCCGCGCACGCAGCAAGCGCTGCTGGAACTCGGGGTCGAGCCGGGCCGCGTCGCGCAGGGACTGGGACTGGCCCCGGCGAGCGCGGGCATCCATGGCATTGACGGCTGGGTGGAGCGCCGGCCGTACTGCGCCGCGTTCGACTTGGACGTCATCCGACCGGACCCCCGCGCAGACCGCCGCCCTGCTGCACCGGCTGCGCGGCGCGGGCCTTGTCTGCTGGTGGCGCGTGCCGGGAGTCAGCTTCCCCGTGGCAACGCGGCTGGGGATCGAGACAGGGGCGCATGTTCACGGCCTTGACCCGTTCGTGCCACACAAGCGCCGCTTGGAGCTTCAAGTGCGTGACTATCTGGCGGGCAACAATGGCATCGAAGTTGGCCGATACGCGCACCGCGCGGACCCACCCGCCGCGTGCCCCCAGACGGCCGCCGAGCGGGACACGCTGCGCCGCCTACTCACCAAAGTGCCGGGCCAGGGGCGGCATCGGGTATAATGATCCCATGCGTGTCCCGGCCATCCTGCTTTCCGTCCTGCTCCTTGCCTTGAGTTTCGTCGCCGCCCGCGCGGACGAGAAGCCACCGACGTTCCCCCCATTTGCCCAGGTCGAGACGCACCGCATCCGCATCATCAACAGCCCCGACGGGGCCATCCAGGTCTCGGGCGACGCGGGCCGGACCTGGCACCTGGTCGGGCGCGTCACCGCCCCCGCCACGTTGAGCCTGATGGGTTACTCGGCCAGTGGCTACGCCAAGCCCGGCACGGTAGCCGCCGTCGCCGTCCACGGCCTGCGTATTCGCGTCGGCGACATGGACACGCCCGACCCGCTGCTTATCAACATTCTGCCGCGCGAGTTTGCCCAGACCCCCAACCTGTTCGGCGGGCACGTTTCGGGGCTGTCCGGCATCTACACGAACATCCCGGTCGGCACCGGCATCTTCCGCGACCTGTCCCCGCTCGTCGGCAGCCCGGTCTTTTTGGAGAACTTGATCGGCGGGAACGCCCAGCCACTTCCGCTCAACTATATCCCCAAGGTGGGCGACGTGCTGGTCATCCGCGTCCTCGCCCCAGCCGACCCGCTGAAAGAGGTCTTCTTCGACAACGTGGCGGGCGGCGAGGTGCGGGCGACCTTCGCGGGCGGCGCGACGAAGCTGCTGACGCACGTCGTCAAGCCCGTCGTCGGCGTGGGCCGCTACGACGGCTGCTCGTACACAGGTGTCGGGGCGCTTAACACCAACCACGACGGCGTCCTGACGGTCTCGACGGCCCCCGTCACGACCTCGCCGCTGTTCGAGGGGGTTGGGCCGGAGCGGCGTGGCGGCTTCCAAATCCAGCCCGCCTACCACAACGCCCAGGGGGACGGCGCGGGCGCCCCGTCGGTCCTGGTCATCGGGTCTCGCAAGAAGCCGCCGGCGCCCGAGATGGAGGGGACGCCGCCGCTATTTTATGGCTTCTTCGATCTGGCCTGGGGCCGCGACCAGCCTGGCCACTCCTGGAGGGCCGAAGTCCAGCGCCGCCACGGGCCGTGGATACCGATGCCTACCGTCGTCGGCGACCGCCCGCTGGGTCTGGTGGACGTCACCGCCCTGCGTCTGGTCCGAGACGCGCCCGGCGACGCGGACTGGCGGGGAGGCGAGATCACAGTCGCCGAGCGCGACTACGCTTCGCGCGCCCAGGCCGAGGCCCGCGCGGGCAGATCAGCGGTGACGCGCGGCCTGCTCACCTTCATCGCCGCCGCGCCCGACACGCGCACGGCTTTTGTCTCTTTCTACATAGACGGCCAGTTCGTGGGCGTCTCCAATGCCGCCCCCTACACGTTTAACTGGAACACCCGGTCGGTGCCCGACGGCGAATACGTCATTGAGGCCGTCGCTGAGGACAGCTCCAGCCAGATCCTGCCCGCCTCCCTCACCCGCATGAAGATCTGGGTGGACAACGGCCGGAAGATGGCGCGCGACTAGGGAACAAAGGAGGAAGCCCCGTGCCTCTCTACGCCGGCCTCATGTCGGGGACCAGCCTCGACGGCATGGACACCGCCTTCGCCGACATCACTGTCCGAGACGCCGGCGCGGCCCGCCCGCGCTTCGCCATCATTCTCAGGGGCAGCGCGTTCTCGCCCTACCCCGCGCCCCTGCGCGCCCGCGTCCAGGCCATCCGCGCGGGGCAGCCCGTTCCCGTCGGCGAGGTCTCCGCCCTGCATTACGAACTCGGCGCCGTCTACGCCGATGCCGTTCTTTCAGCCGCTGCCGCCTCGGGCATCCAAACGACCGACATCGCCGCACTGGGATTGCACGGGCAGACCGTCTGGCACGCCCCGCCCTCGTCGGGCGTCGCCGTCCCGAACACCTTCCAACTGGGCCAGCCCGCTGTCCTGGCCGAGCGCCTGGGCTGCCCCGTCATCTCCGACTTCCGCGCCCGCGACATGGTGGCGGGCGGCGAGGGCGCCCCGCTGGTTCCCTTCGCCGATTATGCCCTCCTGCACTCGCGCGAGGAGACCCGCGTCGCCCTGAACCTGGGCGGCATCGCAAACGTCGCCTTCCTGCCCGCAGGCGGCGCCCTCGCCGACACGCTGGCCTTCGACACCGGCCCCGGCAACCTCGTCCTGGACGGCCTCGCCGCCGCGCTGACGGGCCAGCCATATGACGCGGGCGGGGCGCTGGCCGTCTCGGGCCGCCCCGACGCGGCCCTGCTCGCGCGCCTCCTGGAACACCCTTACTTCCACATGCCGCCGCCCAAGAGCACCGGCGCCGAACTGTTCAGCCCCGCCTACGTCGCCGACTTCCTGCGCCAAGCCGCCCACCTGTCGCCCGCCGACACACTCGCTACGGCGACGCAGCTCACCGTGGGCAGCATCTCAAACGCCCTGCATGACTTCCTGCCCTATCTCCCTGACCGCCTCATCGCGGGGGGCGGCGGGACG
>JANOOM010000094.1:0-2696 GCA_031421335.1 Armatimonadota bacterium | reverse complement strand
GATAGGAATGCTGCGATCAACATATTATCGTTGGGAATACAACGATTAGGTGTAAATCCTTAGAAGCCACACCCCTCGTGGGTGTGGAGTATTCACTTTAGAGTAGAGAGCAGAGACAATGCAGTACCGCAACTTCGGCACAACAGACTTACACGCTTCCGTCGTCGGCTTCGGCGTTTGGACCGTCAGCACCCGCATGTGGGGCGTCACCGACGAGGCCGTCCGCCTGCGCCTGCTGCGGCGGGCGTTCGAGCTTGGCGTGACCTTCTACGACACCGCCGACGTCTACGGCGACGGCCTGGGCGAGACCATTCTGGCCGAAGCTTTGGGCGCACACCGCGACGAGATGACCCTCGCCACCAAGTTCGGCTATGACTTCTACACCGCCCCCGGTGAGCAGGCCGGCCAGAAGGAGCGCCCGCATGACTGGTCGCCCGCCTATATCAAGCGCGCCTGCGAGGAGAGCTTGAAGCGGCTCGGGACCGATCGGATTGACCTGTACCAGCTTCACAACCCGCGCGTCGAGGCGTTGCAGCAGGACGACCTCTTTGCCACGCTGGAGGAGCTGAAGGCCGAGGGCAAGATCCGCCACTACGGGGCCGCCCTCGGCCCTGCCATCGACATCCGGCAGGCCGAGGAAGGCGCGGTCGCCTTCCGCACCCGCAAGATGACGTCGGTCCAGATCATCTTCAACCTATTAGAGCAAATGCTCGGCCCGGACGTGTTTGCCGCCGCCCGTGAGACCGGCGGCGGCGTCATGTGCCGTGTCCCGCACGCTTCGGGCCTGCTGGAAGGCTCCTACACCGCTCAGACCGAGTTCGCGCCCGGCGACCACCGCAACTTCCGCGTGTCCACGAACGAGAAGCGCAAGGCGTGGCTGGAAGACGGGCTGGTGAAGATCGAAACGCTTGACTTCCTGGTCAAAGGTACAGGCCGGACCTTGGGCCAGGCCGCCTTGCAGTGGCTGTGGTCCGAGCCATTGCTGGCGACCGCCCTACCGAATATCTACGACGAGAAGCAGCTCGAAGAACTCTGCGCCGCTCCTGACACCGCCCCGCTGACGGCGGACGAGGTGGCGCGGGTGCGGGAGCTGTACGCTGGTAACTTCGGCCTGTCCTAACGCCGCCACCGGGCCGCCTGCGTTCGTGCTAGGCGGCCCGCCCCGCCAGCATCGGTTCCGGCTGCGCCGCCAGTGCTTCTCGCCGCGTCAAGACCGACTCTAGCGCCTCGATGATGCCCAGGTCCCGGCTCACATCCTGCAACACCTCGCGGATGTTCTCCCGCGGCGATTACCCACAAGGGGACCGAAGCCGAGAGCCGCACCAGCACTTGTGGGCGGAGGAGGCGCTACATCTGCTCGACGACCCCTTCCTCCCATCCTGGCGCTTCCTAGTAATCGTTCCGAGCGAACCCTACCGAGACGTAGTGCAGGGCTTCGTGGATCAAGGTCATCCAGCGCTTATCTTGGTCCACTATCGCCGCGTCCGGGAAGATAAGGCAGGAAAACGCTTTCGCCCCTTTATAATCGGGCTTTGGCATCAGCTCAACCCGCCCACCCCACCGTGACGGAAGCCCCGTCAACTTGTCCACGATGCGAACGACTTGCGCGACTTCCTGCTGCGCCTGTGCTTCCGTGCTGTCCATGGCGTCATTGTATCTGACTTAACGGGCAGGAAGAAAGCATGCCCTATCCCTCCGGCACCCCCCTCCCCGCTAAGGGCAGCAACGAGGCCCAGGAAGTCCTTGAAGGCCGCTCCGTCAGCACGAGACACATCTCTTACAGCGCGACCGGGTCTGCCGCGACCAGGGTGACCGGGCCGAAGAGGCCGGACGGGATCAGAGGAGAATTGGCGCTGTAGAACGACCTGGTGGTCGAAGTGAAGCGCTGCGACGACGGCAAGCCATCGTCACCGATTAACCGGTTCACCCAAGTGTCGGTCACCTTTATCAGAAGCGTATTCGGGCCTGACCGCAGGATTCCGGTGACATCGACCCGGTACGGCGGGGACCAGAGGCAGCCAAGGTCGTGGCCATTCAGGGTCACTTTGGCCAGGCTCTCTAGGTCGCCCAGGTCGAGGGTAACGACGCGGCCAGGCCGCACCCAATCGGCGGGGACTTCGATCGTCTTATCGTACTCTGCGGTGCCGGAGTAGTATTTGATCCCCGGCTCCGGGCGCTGCGTCCAATCGACAAGCGAGTCGAACGTAGTCGTTGCCGGACCGCCCCAGCGGGGGTCGAAGTGGACGCCCCATGGACCGCCCACGGCGATTGGCACAGGCGGCACGGCAATCCGTCTGGACGTTATTTTTCCAGAGGAATCTTTCACCGTGTACGACCCCGGTGTGGGGGCAAGAAGCCGCGCCTCACCGTTCGCGCCGCGCACCACCTGGAATGGGGCGGCGTAGAACGACCATGGCGGCAGGGCGAGAGTGCCACTCTCAGGGACAGTCACAGAGCCGGGCTTCCCATCAATCGTGTAGTCAATCTTTGCCGATTTGCCGATGTCCACTGCCGGGTCCGTGCCGGCAAAGTCATTCCCGATGACCACATCGAGCTGATTATCCTGGATCACCCGCGTGAGCTGCGGAGTGATGTCCATTGTCCCGCCGTTCCCAGCCAAATCCCCGTAGGTCGCCTTGGTGATCACGAGCGTCGGGACCCTGTCGGCGGCTTCCGTCGTCGCTGTCATCGAGACC
>JANOOM010000093.1:0-5080 GCA_031421335.1 Armatimonadota bacterium | reverse complement strand
GCAAGCGGGGCGGCAAACCTTTCCTTTTGTCCCTTGGACAAATCTGAGCGGAGCGAGTGAATTTATTCACTCGTCTCCACTCGCCGCAACGCCCGCCCGCGCCCCCATCGCTCGCCCTCTCATCGCGCTCGCCCTCCCATCGCCCGCGTTCGGGTATAACCTCCTCATGCGCTTCCTCCTGATTGTCGCCCTCGTGTTCGTCGGCCTTGCCGCTCTGCTCCTGACTGCTCCGGCGAAAGCTGCGCCCGCTCCGGCGCCCGCCGCGTCTCTTTCGGTGCCCACTGGGGATGTCGCACCGCCTGTCGTCACGCCGCAGATGATGCGCTATTCACGGACGCGCTACGCCCTCTACTTCGTCGGGACCACTTGGGGCCTCCTTGCCCTATGGGGCGTGCTGGCCTCGGGCCTGTCCGCCCGGCTGCGGCAGTTGGTCCAGCCGCTGCACTTCTCGTTCTTCCGGCTAGCAGGCTACTACGCGCTGCTGATGCTCGTTTTGCTGGCCGTCCACGCGCCGCTGACCTGGTACAGCGGCTATTATTTGGAACACGCTTACGGCCTATCATCGCAGTCTTTCCCCGCCTGGGCGGGCGACCTCGCCAAAGGCGCCGCCGTGGACCTGGCGACGACAGTCCCGATCCTGTGGGTGCTGTTCTGGCTCATCGGGCGCTCGCCGCGCCGCTGGGCTTTGTGGTTCTGGGGGGCGCTCATCCCCCTCATCGCCTTCGGCATCTTCGTCTCGCCGCTCGTCGTGGACCCCTTGTTCAACAAGTTCACGCCGCTGCCGCCCGGCCCGCTGAAGACGCGAATCGAGGCGCTGGCCGCCAAAGCGGGCATCCCCGATGCCCCCATCTATGTGGAAGACAAGAGCAAGCAGACCCACTCCACCAACGCCTACGTCACCGGCATTGGGTCGTCGGCGCGCATCGTCCTTTGGGATACGACACTGGCACGGATGCCCGAGGACCAGATCGTCGCCGTGGTCGGGCACGAGATGGGACACTACGTCTTGAAGCATTTATACTGGGGTTTCGCCCTGTCCGTCGGTGGCCTGCTGCTCCTGCTGCCGCTGGCGCAGAAGTTCGCCGAGGTGATGCTGACCCGCTTCGGCCCGCGCTGGGGCGTCACGAGCCTGACCGACTACGCTTCCGTGCCTGCCCTGCTGCTAACCGTGGCCCTGTTCAGCTTCTTTCTCGCCCCCGTCACGAACGGCGCCTCGCGCGAGATCGAGCACCAGGCGGACGCCTACGGCCTGCAAGTGACCGGCGACCGCCCGGCCATGGCGCGCGCCTTCGTCTCGCTCTCCGAGCAGAACCTGAGCGACCCGGACCCGCCCGCGTTCATCAAGTTCTGGCTGTTCACCCACCCGCCGCTGCGGGAGCGGATCGCGTTCGTGCTGGGGAAGTAGGGGCGCGATGAATCGCGCCCTCTATCTCCCCGCGCTCTGCTTGCCTTTCGAGCTGCCGCCTATCATAATGAAGCCAGGCATCATCCAGGAGGGGCCGGGCATGGCGACGGAGCAACCAGACGACGCGGGCCGCACCATCATCGAGGAAATGCGGCAGATCATCGCCTTCGCGGAAGAGGCCACTGGCCTGTCGTCGCGCTGGAACGGCGGCCTGCTGATCCTGGAAGACGACATGGGCGCGGCGCAGATGGCGCAGATGCTGTCCCGCGTCCCCTACCTCGCTGAGAAGGAGTGGAGTTGTAGCATCACCGTCGTGGGGAGCATCTTGCAGGATGACCAGCGCCGGCGGACCCTTCTGCATGAGGGCTTGCACTCCGTCTCAGTCGGCCTGACGCAAGAAAGCTATGACAGGTTCGCACCCTGGGAGGAAGCGGTCGTCGAGGGTTTGCAGCGCCTCTATCGCCCCCTTCTGTTCCAGCAGTTGGGGCTGGACGTGTCGGAAAGTCGCTTTACGGCCCTGGAAGCGATTTGGCCCTATAACAGCGCGATGGAGGCGCTGAATCGGATCGCCGCCGAACGGCCCGAAGCCCCCATCCGGGACTTCTTGGAGGCGATGCTGCGGACGCCCCTGCCGGGTCGCCTTGCTTTCGCCTTTGAGTGGGGCCGACAAGCCGCCGACTTTGCCCATTTCAAGCGCGTCTACGCCGCCGCCAGCGGCCTGTTACGATAAGACGAAGGAGAAGACCATGAGCGAAAAAGCCACAACCGAGGGGCCGGGGAGCCGGTGGCAGCTAGAGTTCCCGCCCGAAATCCAGGCCCTGCGCGAACCGATCCTTGCCGCGGTCGTCCGCGCCATGGACGAGCGGACGGTCGAGGCCGTTCAAGAGGCACAGAGTCTCGCGGGCGTGTGGCTGGGCCGTCACCCCGAAGACCTGGCGATCTGGGACGCGGGCGAACCTATCGCCATGCTCGCTGCCGCCCTGGCCTGGATAGAGGCGAAGAAGGACCGGGAGGAGATGGAGGAGTGGAAGCGCCACAAGGCCGACGTTGCCTCGCGCTGACGCCGCCCACCCCGCGAAAAAAGGCAGGCTACTTTCGCCCTCGCCCTGTAATAGTGCCTCTTTGGCATAGTTTGTGCATAGGTATACTTTGCGGTGTTCTGCTCCAACCCCCCGCTGTAGGCACTTGAGCCGTTTCCGATCCGTCCGCCGCAAGCTGTCCCCAGAAAGGATCATCTCTATGTCGCTCTCCCTTCATCAGCCAATCAGCCAATCAGCCAATCGGTCCATCGACCTCGTCGCCTCGTCCTAGGCCTCGTCCTGAGCCTCACCGCCGCCGCTCTTGTCTCTCTTACTGCCGTGCAACCCGCAGGCGCGCAGAACTTGATCGCCAACGGCGACTTCTCCCAGCCTGGCACGAACACCTACACGATCAACACTGTGAACAACTTCGTCGGAATTGGCGATTCTGCCTATGCCGCCGTCGGGGAATATGGTGTGGCGTCGGATAACACATTCGGCTTTCCGGGGATGGGGCAGTTCGGCTACCTCAACGGCACTTCCTCGCTCACTCAGGCCATGAATGGCGCCAATGGCACCCAGGCCAACACGCTTCAGCCCGGTTCCCTGTACACATTCAGCGGCGCGGTCGGCTATCGCTCGGACTTCGCACCCGGCGGTACGAACTCACAAGTTCGGTTTCCTACCCTAACCTTCTCATTGCTGGTCGGCGGGGCCGTGGTCGCATCCAACATAATCGCGCCGCCTGCCACGCCGCCCTACGGTACGTTCGTCCCATTTTCATTCACCTACAACTCGACCGGAAGTGCATTGGCAGGCCAAACACTGTCGGTTTCGATTTCAGCGGCACCGCAACCCGGCGCAAGCAACCAAGGCGATTTCACTAATCTACGCTTGACCGCCGTACCTGTCCCCGTCGTGCCGGAAGCCTCCACGACCGTCAGCCTCGGCCTGCTGCTGATGCTGGGTCTGGGCGGGACGGTCGTCGCGCGGAGGCGGCGGAAGGCGTAACCCCAAACCCCTCCCGGCGGCAAGCCGCCACCCTCCCCGGTGCGGAGAGGGTGATGGCCGGGAAGGTGGTCATGAGGCTCGCCTGGGTGCTGAGGAGCTTTCCCGTCAAAGCGGCTTCGTCCAAAGGATAAAACCTCACGACCACCTTCTCGCCGCCCCTCCCGTTTCACCCCAATATAGCCTCGGGAGGGGAAGCGACTTGTCGCGGGGTGGGTTCCTGCCCCCGCCCCCCCGGTGGGGCTTTTCCTTGTCCCCCGACTCCTCTCTGCCCGCGCCACGCAGGAATCTCCTCGGCAATGGCGAATAGGGCTTCCGTGATGACACTCCCCTGCGTCGAGAGCACCCCCAACGTCTGCGGGGGTGAGCCGTGAGCAGGAAGATTTTGCGCGTCAACCGGCCTCCCCACTCACAGAAAGACCCCTTCATGAGCAACACCATCCTGCGCCGCGCCACCCGCGCGGACGCTGAGGCCGTCATCGGCCTGATCATCGCCCTGGCCGAATTCGAAAACCTTTCGCCGCCTGATGCCGAGGCGCAGGCGCGGCTGATCGAGCACGGGTTTGGGGACAGCCCGCAGTTCGAGGTCCTGCTGGCCGAAGTGGAGGGGGCGCCCGGCCCGGTTGGGTACGCCCTGCTGCTCCAGACTTATTCGACGTTCCTAGCCCAGCCGACCCTCTATCTGGAAGACGTCTTCGTGCTGCCCGAGTACCGCAAGCGCGGCATCGGAAAGGCTTTGCTGCGGCTGGCTGTCCGTACGGCGTTTGAGCGCGGCTGCGGGCGGATGGAGTGGACGTGCCTGGACTGGAACACGAGCGCGCAGGCACTTTACGAGCGCATGGGCGCGCGGCGCATGAAGGAGTGGTATTTGTACCGGATGACGCGCGAGGCGATGGCGCGGATGCTGGAGGGCGCCGATGTTTAGGCCCGGTCAGGTGTGGAATGACGCGGCGGGTCGGCCCATTCAGGCCCACGGCGGCGGCGTGTTGTACGATAACGGGACGTACTACTGGTTCGGCGAGAACAAGGACGCCCCAAACGTCGCCGGCACAGACGGCGCTCTGCTGGCCCGCGTGGACGTGCGCGGCGTTTCCTGCTACTCGTCCACGGACCTCCTGCACTGGAACGATAAGGGAGTCGTGCTGCCCGCCGCCCCCGACGACGCGGCCCACGATCTGCACCCAAGCCGCGTGGCCGAGCGACCCAAGGTGCTTTATAACGCCCGCACCCGGCAGTACGTCCTGTGGCTCCATGTTGACAGCGCCGATTATACCTACGCGCGGACGGGCCGAGCGGTCAGCGACACGCCGACCGGCCCGTATCGCTATGTCGGCAGCATCGCCCCAGTGGGTGCCGATAGCCGGGACATGACCGTCTTCCAGGACACGGACGGCGCGGCGTATCTGTTCTTTTCGTCCGATTGGAACAAGACCATACGCATCGCCCGCCTCTCCGATGACTATCTGGACACGACGGGCGAGGTCGTCGAAGCGTTCGTCGGGGCGTCGCGGGAAGCGCCCGCCGTGTGGGCACACGCGGGCCGTTACTATTTCATCGGTTCCGGCTGCACCGGCGTGGTTTGCGCGTTGGCCAATTCCATCTTCCGTTAGAACTCCGCGTTTCCCGGCGTGCGCGGGAATGGGATCAC
>JANOOM010000092.1:0-1612 GCA_031421335.1 Armatimonadota bacterium | reverse complement strand
GCCGGCGGGCAGCGCACCGACGTACTGCACGGAAGCGGTCTGGCCCGGCGCCGGGCTTGCGCCGGTCCCGGCCTTGATGTCGTAATACTGGAGGCCGGAGGAGGTGGCCTTCATCGTGACAGTCTTGCCGCCGATCTCGGTCGTGGCCGGTGTGTGTGAAACATCGGCGGATGGCGGCGCGGGGGCCGGCGCGGCGGGCGTCGTCACGGCGGGCGCTGAGGCGTCCGTGGGTGCCGGCGGCGCGATGCCGGTGTCCGTGCCTTTGCTGCCGCACCCGGGCGCGGCGGCGAGCAGCACCCCGGCGAGCATGAGCGCCTTGGTCGTAAACTTCATAGAGTTTGATCCTCCTGAGATCGCTTTCCATTGTACCCGGCCGGGCCGATATTCGGGGCCGTCAAGCAGGGCCTTTACCTGCGCCTGGTGAACAAGTACGGCATGAACCTCCCACCAAAGGCCGCGCTTTTGCCGCTCGCCCTTCTCACCCTCGGCTTTTTCTCCTTCAGCTTTCTTCCCGCCGCCCAGGCGGCGCCCCAAATCGGGTCCCCCGACACGGCCACCGCCGACCCGCCGGTTGCGCGGCCCCACACCAGGCCACTCAAGGTGACACTCTTCCGGGGGCTGACGTTCGCGGACTTCACGCCGAAAGGGTTCCGCTTCGCCCCGCCGCCCGGCGGCGCGCGGCGCTGGGCGAAGGTCGTCCTGGTGGCCGACTATTCGGTGACGCCGGGCCGGCAGTTCGACCGGACGGCGCAGATCAGCCTCGGGCGGACAAACCTCTACTTCGGCACCACGATGGAGCCGTCCCAGAATGTTGGCCCCACTTGGCACGTCGAGCGCGACGTTACCGACGACAGCGCCCTGTTCCGCGCCCCGCAGTCTGGGGAAGCGATGTTAGGTAACATCGTGAACGGGACCTATACGGGCGTCATTCGGGGCAGCGCCTTTCTGCTGTTCTATCCGGCGGACCGCGCCGACCCGCCCGCCGAGGTGCCCGATATCGTCCTGCCCCTGCCGAACAAAGCGGGGGGCGCGGCCGGCATCAGCGGACCCAGTGGCATCCTTTCCGAGACGTTCACCTTTCCCACCAACGTCGTGCGCGCCTATTTGGACCTCGTCACCGAGAGCCAGGGGCGGGACGAGTTCTGGTATCTGGGCGTCCCCGACGGGCTGGCCGGGAAGCTCCAGACCTTCGGCGGGACGGCCTTCCGCGAGGCCCAGATCACCGTGGACGGCAGGCCGGCCAGTGTCGCGCCGGTCTTCCCCTGGATCTACACGGGCGGCATGGACCCCGCGCTGTGGCGGCCCATCCCCGGCGTGCAGGCGCTCTCCTTCGTCCCCTACCGCGTGGACCTGACGCCGTTCGCGGGCGTCCTCAATGACGGCCGCCCGCACCGCGTCGGCGTCCGCGTGTTTGGCGGCGGCAGCTCGTTCTCGGTCGCCGGCGACCTGTACCTGTACCGCGACCCGGTTATAAAGACGGTTCGCGGCGCCCTCACAGCCGACACACTGGGCGCGAACCCCGTCCCGGTCGTCGCCCAGAAGATCGTCACAGCCAGCGGCGAAACGAGCGGCCCGGTCTCGGTCTCCTCGGCCCGCCGCTTCACACTCGCCG
>JANOOM010000091.1:0-6316 GCA_031421335.1 Armatimonadota bacterium | reverse complement strand
CGATCCGCGCCACTGCTATGCCGCCCTGCGGCCCGGCTTACGCATCCACCGCAAGCGCGATGGTGCGATCTGCTCCCAGGTGCTGCGCTGCGGCACGTTCGCCACTTACACCGTCGTGCATTCCAAGGCCGCCATCAAGATGCCCAAAGAAATGCCGCTCGACCGGGCCTGTCTCCTCGCTTGCGGCGTCATGACGGGCGTCGGGGCGACCATGAACACTACGCCCGTCTTCGCTGGGGCGCGCGTGGCCGTGATCGGCTGCGGCGGCGTCGGCCTGTCCGTCATCCAGGGCGCGAGATTGCAGCACGCCCGGCAGATCATCGCCGTGGACGTCAGTGCTAGCAAGCTCAAGCAGGCGCTGGAGTTCGGCGCGACCCACACCGTCAATGCCAAAGACGGCGATCCCGTGGCCCAGGTGCGCGCCCTGACCGAAGACGGCTGGGACGGCGGTGTCGAGTTCGCCTTTGAAGCTACCGGCATTCCCGTCTGCACCGAGCAGGCCATCAAGATGCTCTCCTACGGCGGCACGGCCACGACCATCGGCTTCCCCGCCGCCGAGGACGCCGTGACTCTGAACCTCGGCGACGTAAACACCGGCGTCTACTGGAACAAAGCCGGCCTGCGCGTCTGCCACTGCGGCGACGCCCTGCCGTCCCACGACTTCCCATTGCTGGCCCAGCTCTACTTGGACGGCCATCTTAAACTGGACGAGATGGTGACGAACCGCATCACCATCCACGACGTCAACGAGGCGTTCGAGGCGATGCACGGGGGCGACGTGTTGCGGAGCGTGATCATGTTCTGAGGGAGGCGGGTTGATGCACCGGCACTCTTTCAGGTAGGGGAAAAGGTTTCGACATCATCCTCTGCCTCGAAGGGGCCAGCGCCGTGGGCAAGACGAACTGCTGCCGAGCGCTGCAAGACGGCCTCGGGGCCGCCGTCATCCCGGAAGTCAACGCGCTGTTTGAGCGGCCATCCATCGCCCCCGAGGACTGGTACTTGGGGCGCCAAGAGGAACGCTCTCGCCAGTGCAGCTACGAAGACGCACCCTCTGGCGGTTCTCGACGGCGACTTGTGACGAGCGGGACGATGGCTTTCCCCGACCGCTACTGCCTGCTCGTCGCCGATGAGGCCACATTGAGGGATCGCCGGGAAGCGGACCAGACCCGCAGACGCCGCAACTTCGAGCGCCACTTGTGGTTAATGGAGGCTCTGCCCCATTACTTCGGTGCGGTGGCGGCCCCGCTTCTGATTGAAGTTACCGCCGCTGATAGGGTACAAAGAAGATGTCAGCCGCCAAGTCGCTGAGGCTGTTCGACGCGCTGACGGAGTGGCTGCGAGACAACGACGCTTGAGGGGAATCAAAGGCCACTGGTGATGGCAACCAACGACACGGAATTTGCGAAAACGAACCCTAGCGCTCTGCCGCAAAAAGCCCAAATGTCGAGGTTTCTCACCTACCTGCATGAGCGAATTGCCGAGGCGGAAACTTGCGACGGTGCCGATAGGATGTTCGCGCCGGCTGACGCGGTGGCCATCGAGCAGTTTGCTGAGGGCGTAAAGCGGGCGCAGCAGGGGCAGGCGGAGCGGGAAGCAGACCTAGAATATCAGGCACAACTGCAAGCAGACTTCGACCAGATCGTCCAGCAGATGAAGACCGCCAAAAGTTACTTGCCCGTAGCCGCCCCTGGAAGTTCAGAATGACAGAAGAAGCGGAGCGTGTGGAGATCGACCGCGACATCCTGATCACGACTACACTAAGTGCCACTACGCCCGAGCAGTGTGGCCGCGCGGAAGAGCGGATCATCGCCTGGATAAAGATGCATCCCAGGGATTTTGGTATCCTAGGCGCAGGCGGACAGCTCGCCATGATCAGCGACAGGTTTGACCGCCCCTCAGGCGAGGTACGAACAATGCTGGCAGCATGAACAGAATTCGAGGCCCCCATGACCACCAATAACGATACACTTTTTGCGAAAACGAACCCCACCGTCCCGCCGCTCGCCGGCCTCGCCACTTATGCCGAGGCCGCCGCCGTCGGGCTGGGCGTGGACGAGAACGTGGGCCGGATGCGGCGACTGAACTACGTTGAGGCGCGGTTGTACGAGATCAGTGCGGCATTCATGAACCCGACCCCCGAGTGGGAGGTCAAGGGCGCCCTCAGCCTGCATCTGTACCTCGACGGCGAACACTCCCAGGCCCTGCGGGCGCGCGTGGCCGAGTTGCGCCGCCCGCCCCTCTATCTGGACGAGGCGCCCGATGATAAACTGGAAGCCTTGATGAACGAGGCGATCCGGGCGCGAAACACCGTCGAGCTTCTGGCGGGCGTCTTCAGCGTCATCCGCCCGGCCCTGCTGGCCGCTTACCAGGGGCACATGGCCGACGTCAACCCGCTCTTTGACTTCTCGACCGTGCGCCTGATGCGTCAGGCCGCCGCTGAGGAAGAACAGATGGTGGGGTGGGGAGCAAAGGCGTTGGCCGCCGTCACATTAGCGGAAGAAGACCAGGCCGTCGCCGTTGCCTGGCAGGAGCATTTGCGTGCGTACCTCGCGGCGGCGGGCGGCATCACTGGGCAGGAACCTGTCCCGGCAGATCTCGCGCTGCCCGCGCCGCGCGCCTCGGGCGAGTTCGTGCCGGACGTGGACCCCCAGAGGGACGCGCGCTCGGGCGAGATCTACAACTTCCATTACCGGGCGAACGACGTCTACTCCGACCCCATGGCGGGATGGGACGAGCGCAACTTGGCCCTGATGTACAAACGGTTCCACGAGATGGACGTCCCCGAGATGATGGCAAGCATCGTCGCCCAGACGAAAGGCAAGCCGTGGGAATACTACCGGGACATGGGCCGGCAGCTCTGGGACGAGGCGCGGCACTCCATGATGGGCGAAGTCTGGTTCGCCAAGTACAACGTGGACTGGAGCCGCTACCCCAACCACGTCGGCTGGGCCATGCACCTGAACCTGGACCGGACGCCGCTGGAACGTCATGTCATCTTGTATTACATCGAGCAGAGTCTGATGAACGGCCAGACCGGCAAGCGCCAGGAGTGGATGATCGCTCAGCATGCCGGCGACCCGCTGGCGACCTACTTCCAGGACTACGACTGGGCCGATGAGGTCCTGCACGCCCAGATCGGCCGCCGCTGGCTCAAGCCGGACCTCGGCACCGTCAAGGACATATTGGAAATGGCTGGGGAGATCATCGCCCGCCCGACGCCTTCTCTAGACGCGCGCAGCCAGCTAACGCCGCAGGAGGACTGGTGGCCCCGCTATGTCCAGGACGTTCTGGGTCGGCCCAGCACGTCGGTAGCGGGTTCGGATAACCCGGTCATCCCGAAGTTCCAGAGCGCTGCGTCGGGGTGAGCACATGAACCACGCGTTTGGGGAGGTCTACCACTGCTCCCCCGTGCAGGGGCTGACGCTGATCTCGCCCCGCGTCAGTACCCACGGTCAGAATTGGGTGTACGCCACCGGGAACATGGTAATGTCATCCGTGTTCTTGGGACGAGAGGGTGGAGACTTCACCTGTGCCACCGGGACTCTGGATGGGACGCCCTACGTCGCTGAACGCTTTGAAGGCGCGATCGACTGCCGGTACGAGGGCATCCGAGGCTCCCTGTACACGTTGCCCGGTCACAGCTTCATGGAGGGCCGGACAACCTGGAGCCACGATCTGGTCAGCGGGGAGGCTGTCACGCCGTTCCGCGAGACGCGCGTGGACAACGCCAAAGACTATCTGTTGCGGCTCGCCGCCGAGGGGCGGCTCACCGTCAAGTTCTACCCGGATCGTCTGGCCGGAATATCTGATGATGAACCATTGGGAAGGACAATAGATGCCGGAGCTGCCGGAAGTAGAGACGCTGCGGCGTGGGTTGGAGCGCCACCTGGTCGGTCGGACGTTCGCAATGCCGCGCGTCCTGGTCGCCAAAATGTTAAAGGGAACCGTTTCCGATCCCCGCGTGTTTGAGCGTAGTCTGCAAGGCTCGCGCATTGAATCCGTCGGTCGGCGCGGCAAACACTTGATTATTGCGTTGCATCCGGGGTATCATCTGCTGTTCCACTTGAACATGCGGGGACAGCTTCTGATCACTCCCTCGGAGGAGCCGGAAGCGAAGTACCTTGCGGCGGCTTTCCCGCTGGATGATGGACAGGAGCTTCGCTTCCACGATATGTGGACTTGGGGCGAGATGCGGCTGGTATCGCCAGATGAGCTGGCGGAACATCCCGCGCTGTCCGCCATGGGGCCGGAGCCGTTCTCGGAAGAGTGGACACCCGAACATTTTTTGAGGGGTCTATCACGGCGGCCCAAAGCCGCAATAAAAAGTATTTTGCTCGATCAGGGCCTTGTTGCCGGTATTGGCAACATTTATGCAGATGAGTCACTGTACCGGGCGGGCATCCACCCCCTGCGCCCAGCGGCTTCTCTGACAGCCCCGGAAGCCGAGAGCCTTCACCGTGAGATCCGCGCGGTTCTGCACGAGGCGATCTGCGGTGGCGGAACGACGAGCGACAATTATGTGGACGCGGAGGGGCAGGTTGGAGAATACACGCCCCGCGTTTACGAGAGAAACGGCCAGCCGTGCCTTTCCTGCGGACAGCCGCTGACGAAGATTCGGGTGACTGGGCGTGGTACCGTCTACTGCGCGTCTTGCCAGAAGTAAATAGATTTCACGAGATCGAACCATAAAACCAATCCTGGGACAATCGTGTCCCTATGCTGAGGAGCACTACGAAATTATGCCGGCCGTATCTGAAGATGTTGTGACGAGTGAGCAGACTGCCGCCCCGGCAGAGGGGCAAGCCCCCGAATCCGTGGCGCTGGCGGCTTCCCCCGCCCCTGAGACCAATGGGACGGCACCAGCCGCCGGCCAGTCGAGCGCCAATGCGCTCAACGACGGTCAGCCCAGCGCCCCGGCGCCCGTCGCGGCGCCAGCACCCCCTGTAGTCGCAGCGCCAGCACCCGCTGCTGTTGCGGCACCAGCGCCCGTTGTCGTCGCGGCGCCAGCACCCCCGCCGCCCGCCGCCCGCGAAGAGCAGCCAATGAGTCAGGCCGACTTTGAGAGCATGTTCAAAGAGCTTGCTGAAGGGGACGTGGTCATCGGAACTGTCGTCCACATCGACAAGGATGGTGTCCTCGTTGATGTCGGCAGCAAGAGCGAAGGCATCATCCGGCCCAACGAGCTGTCTCGCGAGCCTTACGACAACATCGAGGATGTTGTCAAGGTGAACGACGAAGTCAAAGTGGTCGTTATCGGCCGCACCGACGAAGGACAGCTCCTGCTTTCCAAAAAGCGCGCCGACTTCGAGAAGGCCTGGGATAAGGTCATTGAAGCCCTGAACAGTGGCGTCCTCCTGCACGCCATGGTCACGGAGCGCGTCAAGGGCGGCCTCGTCGTAGACCTGGGCATCCGGGGCTTCGTCCCCGCCTCCCACGTCGGCTCGGGCGACTTCAAGCACCAGAACCTGGACAAGTACGTCGGCCAGAGCATCGCCCTGAAGGTCATCGAAGTGGACCGTGACCGCCGCAAGGTCGTCCTGTCCAACCGCGAGGCGACCGAGGACGAGCGGCGGCAGCGCAAGGACGCGACACTTGCTTCGCTGACCGAAGGCGAAGTCCGCAAGGGTATCGTCCGCCGTGTCACCGACTACGGTGCCTTCATTGACCTGGGCGGCATTGACGGACTGTTGCACGTTTCCGAGATGTCCTGGTCACGCGTCAAGCACCCGAACGAAGTCCTGAAGAACGGCCAGGAGCTGGACGTCATGATCCTCAAGCTCCGGCTGGATCAGGGCCGTATCAGCCTCGGCCTGCGCCAGATCCTCCCGGACCCATGGACGCAGATCGGCGAGAAGTACAACGTTGGCGATGTTGTCAAGGTGGAAGTCTCCCGCCTCGTTCCCTTCGGCGCGTTCGTCGAATTGGAAGAAGGCGTCGAGGCGATCATCCCGACCAGCGAGCTGGCCGAGCGCCGGATCGCCAAGCCGTCTGATGCTGTAAACCCCGGCGATATCGTCGAGGCTCGGATCATCGAGATGCGGACCGAAGAGCGCAAAATGACCCTCTCCATCCGCCGTATGGTCGAGAACGCGGTCCCGCAGCCGTATGTGCCGGAGCCGGACCTCGGCGGTCGGGGCGGCGAGCGCGGCGGACGCGGCGGCGAGCGCACCGGGCGTGATGGCCGGCCCGCCATCGGCGGCGAGCGCGAAGGCGGTCTGGCACCGGCCCCACCGCGTGACCGGCCGCGCCGCGAGCGTAGCGGTGGCGGTGGCGGCGGTCGCGGACGCGACATGAACTACGGCGGAGACTCCGAGGA
>JANOOM010000090.1:0-2984 GCA_031421335.1 Armatimonadota bacterium | reverse complement strand
GGCTCCGGCGGCGGCTGCCGGCGACCCGTGTCGCGGAGCGCGCGGGTCTTTCCCGTCAAACGCTCAGTGCGATCGAGCACGGCGACCCGTCCGTGACGATCGGTGCCTATGCCAGCGTCCTGCTCGTCCTGGGTCTCGATGCCGATCTCCTGCTCGTCGCTGCCGATGATACCCTGGGCCGCAAACTACAGGAGGCCGGCTTGACCGTGAAAAAGCGCGCGCCGCGTCGGCCCCGGAGAGCATCGGCACCGCCCGACCCCGCCCGGTCCCGGCTGGGCAATCCTACGGATGGAGCAGGGAACGAGGAGTGAAAGCGAACACTCAGCGCTGCATCGAGGTCTGGGCCGATTGGGCTGGGCTGGGCGGGCCTGCGTTCATGGGGACACTCTGCGCCACTCCCGCCCGCAGCAAGGAGATCTTCTCGTTCGAGTACGACCGGGGCTGGCTCCGAAACGGGCCGGCGCAGACGCTCGACCCCGCCCTCGCCCTTTACCAAGGGCCGCAGTACGCGGCCGCCGGCAAAGACAACTTCGGTCTGTTTCTGGACTCATCCCCGGACCGGTGGGGCCGCCGCCTGATGCAGCGCCGCGAGGCGCAGGCCGCTCGCGAGGAAAAGCGTGATCCGCGCCCGCTGCGGGAGTCCGACTATCTGCTCGGCGTTTACGATGGACACAGAATGGGCGGGCTGCGTTTCCGGACGACTCCGGGGGGGCCGTTCCTCGACGACAACGCGGCGCTTGCCTCCCCGCCGTGGACGTCCCTGCGGGAACTGGAAAACGCCAGTCTCCAGCTCGAACGCGATGACTCGGAAAAAGATCCCCAGTATTCCGCGTGGCTGCGGATGCTGATCGCGCCGGGCGGCTCACTCGGTGGTGCCCGTCCCAAGGCCGGGGTGGTGGACCCGCAGGGGCATCTGTGGATCGCCAAATTCCCAAGTCCGACGGACGAGACGGATGTCGGAGCCTGGGAGTGCGTTGTCCACCGACTCGCCCTAGCCGCCGGGGTCACCGTGGCACCCGGCAGGGCGCAGAAGTTCAGCAGTCGGCATCATACGTTCCTGGCAAAACGCTTCGACCGCACCGAGGACGGGCAGCGGCATCACTTCGCGTCTGCGATGACGCTCCTGGGCCGCTCGGACGGGGACGACGCCTCAAGCGGGGCGAGTTACCTCGAGATCGCCGAGTTCCTCATGCAGCACGGGGCACGGGCGGAGGAGGACCTCGTGCAGCTCTGGCGGCGGATCGTGTTCTCCATTTGTGTCTCCAATATGGATGACCACCTGCGAAACCACGGCTTTCTTCTGCGCCCGGAAGGCTGGGCGCTGTCCCCTGCCTACGACATGAACCCCGTTGCGACCGCGGATGGCCTGAAACTCAATGTCTCGGAGTACGATAACTCTCTGAGCCTTGATCTCTCAAGGGAGGTCGCCAAATACTTCCGCATCAAGGCACCTCGGGCTGAACAGATACTCGGCGAGGTCGTCGCCGCTGTGCGAGACTGGAGAGCGGCTGCTACCTCTCTTGGCATCCCCGCGAGCGAGCAGAACCGGATGGCCCGCGCGTTCCGCCTCGCGGAGCGTTGACCCTCTCGGTCAGCTTGCTATGAATACACTTAGGGTCCAGCGCATCGAGCATAGCAGCGGGGTACTTGGCGTTGAAGGCGATCTCAACCGGGGGGCGCGGTTAAATCTGGTCCGTGCCTCTCTAGCCCGCCAATAGTGTCTGCCAACTCATGTTCCGATCCTTTCAGGAAGATCTTCTGACCGCTCAGGATCGTCCGCAGAAAATGGTTCTCTTGCCGCCACTTGTCCTGAAACTCGGCCCGCGTGAAGTGGGTGACATTGACAGGTATCTGGAGCGCCTGTTCGAGTTCGCGGAGCGGCAGCGCCAGGTCAGCTATGCCGACACTGCCGACGACAAGCACATCCACATCACTCTGCGCCGTCCGCTCCCCCCGCGCGACCGAGCCATAGATAAACGCCAAGTCTATCCCCTCCCAGAACGGTTCCAGCGTGTCGCGGATTTGATCGGCCAGCCCGACCGTCTTGGCGAAGAGGCTTTGCAGTTCCGGCAGCAGGGAGAAGGCGCTATTCGCCTGATAGTACACCCGGTTGCCGTCCGCCTCACGACACAAAACGCCTGCCTCCGACAGTGAGGCCAGTTCGCGCTGAAGGCTGGAGGGGGTGACTTTGAGGTGCTGGGCGAGGTCACTCAGATACCAGCGCCGCTCCGGCGACAGCAGCAGCGTCGCCAGAATATTCTGCCGGGTCCGTGGGAGCAATGCATCCAGCAAATTGTTCTTACGCATATTGCGTATATTTTAGCGCGGAATGCGTAGGATGTCAAGTAGAGTTAGAAGGGTAGCTGAGTCAAAATTGGCCTTACCTGCGGGATTGAGACGGAATCTAAATGATCCATACGAACGCAGGCAACCGGGGAGCATCGCTCCTAGTGCTCAGTTAAGTTAAATCTGCTAATCTTGGCCCTCTTCTAAAACAGCTATTTCAGGGTGAGCGCGGCATCTCAGCGATTAGCAGGATTAGCTTAACTGAGCACTAGAGAGGATAAGGGTTGCTACTAGATAGACAAGCCACCTTGTGCCGTCTCGTGCGATATCATCTGGATTACACCACCTGTATGGTCTGTCAAGTTCGACAGGAAAACTGCACACTCCTGGCCCATCCCCCGTGGACGCAGGTAATTCCCGCTGACACGCCTGCATCAACAACCCGTGATCATCCATCGTAAGGTAACGTAAACTATTATTGACAAACAAGCATATATCCGTGCATAATAGTTTACGTTATGCCCAAATCTGTCATCATCATGCCCTCGTTGCAGCGACGGCTCAAAGAACTTGGTGAAAACATCCACCTGGCCCGGCTCCGGCGGCGGCTGCCGGCGACCCGTGTCGCGGAGCGCGCGGGTCTTTCCCGTCAAACGCTCAGTGCGATCGAGCACGGCGACCCGTCCGTGACGATCGGT
>JANOOM010000089.1:0-10085 GCA_031421335.1 Armatimonadota bacterium | reverse complement strand
ATTTAGGCGGTTGAGGGACATGCGGCATGCAACAACGAGGGGAGCGGCCTAACCTCGCGTTGCACCGGACGCCCCCTGTCCCTGCGCTCTGCGAGGTCGGAGGGCTGTGCGGGCGGTGTCGCCGGTGAGCGCCCCCGTTAGGCCGCTCCGACATCGGCGGTAGATTTGGCGGGGGCTTATCACATGAACAATTACACACTGAAGGCATTCAGTCACCAAATCCGAGGTAGGTCCAAGCTAGCGATGGGGTACACAATGCTGTGTATCGGCCAACGCTTGATGCGTCTTGGTCAAGTTCTCCAGCACAGAGGCAATGGTTGCCCTTCCACCCCACAGACTGCGAAGCGAAAGCTCATAGGTCGTGTAAGCCACTATATCATCGCTATCGGGATTTCCTGGTTCTTTTTGGGTGGACACATATCCGCTCATAAACACGGGTTAGGGCAGTGGCTCATAGCGACCACTGCCGGAGTAATGGTCTACTGGCTCTTATCCTGGCTATTTAGGCGGTTGAGGGACATGCGGCATGCAACAACCAGGGGAGCGGCCTAACCTCGCGCTGCACCGGACGCCCCCTGTCCCTGCGCTCTGCGAGGTCGGAGGGCTGTGCGGTTCAGACGTCGCCGGTGAGCGCCCCCGTTGGGCCGCTGAACAAAGGCTTTGCTAAAGCAGAAGCAATAGGAGATTACATGGTCCCTCGCTTACTACATCCGAGGATCGCGTCAAGAGTCGCGATACTGGCTTGGCTATCTGGATTTCAGGCTTTTGCTGCGCCTACAGGGGGGAAAATCAACTTTACTCCACCACTCGCTACTGCCAAAACTATTCAGGTCACGGAGGTCGTATGGGAGGCAAAGAATGGTCCTACGCCCGGTCCGCTCCATCAATCAGTAACAATGACCTTTCGCATCCAACGCCCGGACAAGTTTCGAGTGGAAATGAAAGAGAGCACTCTTACTAAACCAACATCTTACTTTATTTCCGACGGGCAGACAATGGTCGGGTACGACGGCAAGCAACTTCGTTCGCAGCCAACCGCTCATGCGGAATGGCCGTTTCCGCTGATGGGGTTATTGAACAACGCGCCGGGGCCAGTCTTTGCGGTTCCTGCGGTTCGCGATGGAAAGAAGATATTGCTTGCAGTTCAGCGAGATACGGCGGGCCGCAATGAGTATTGGTTTGACCCAAAGACGCATTTGCTGGTTCGGTGGATGATGTTCGTGACATGGCAGGGCAAGACAATTCCGACGATGCGAACTGATTTCTCCGGGTGGGTTTTGAACAAGGCAGTGCCGCCGGCAGTCTTTCATGTGCCATCTTCGGGTGCGAAGCACAAATGAATATCAAAATGAATGGGACCAAGGTGGCGCAGGTGGCCGAGCGGGGGCGGCTGATGGCGGGCGGACTGCCGGCCATCAAGGCGTCCACCGATCCCATGATCGTGCTGGCCCTGCAACTGTCGCCGTTCTTCCGTGCCCTGCGGAAGCAGAGTGAGGACCAGATCTCGAGCGTCCGGCAGCAGGCCTACCCGAAGATCGCCCAGGCACAGCTCGCTGCCGGGGGCGCGGACGTCTATCCCGACGCCACCGGCACCCTGCGCCTAGCTTATGGGACATTGCGGGGCTACGACCAGGACGGCATAGCCGTCCCCGCGTCTACCACGATGGGCGATGTGTTTTCCTATGCATCCCATCGGGAAGACCAGCCGCCATACCAGATCTCACCAAGCTGGGTGGCTGCAAAGCCTAAGATCAAGGCCGATACGCCCTTTGACTTCGTCTGCACAGCGGACATCGTGGGCGGAAACTCGGGCAGCCCGGTCGTCAACAAGCAAGGCGAGGTGGTCGGCCTGATCTTCGACGGCAACATCCAGTCGCTGGGCGGCGCTTATGCCTACACCGACGCGCAGGCGCGGTCGGTGGCCGTCCACTCTGAGGCAATCATCGAGGCGCTGCGCCACATCTACGGCGCCGACGCGCTGGCCGACGAGATCGTGACCGGCCACGCGCGCTAAGAGCCGATGAACTCCTGGATGGCGGCATTGACGACTCCCGGATGCTCATGCACGACCCAGTGCGTGCCATCCGGGATGCGCTGCACCGTGAGGTCGGGGACATACTCTTCGAGACCTTCCAGGTTGCCGGGCAGCAAGGCGGTGTCTTTCTCCCCCCACAAGACCAGTGTCGGCGTCACAATCGGCTGGACGGCCTCGCCGGGGACGAACCGCATCGCCCGGTAGTAGTTCAAGCCTCCCGTCAGCGCGCCGGTCTGAGACCAGGCCGCGACATACCGCTTCTGCTCTTCCCGCGAAAAAGCGCCAAATGCCGCCCCCCTGAAGACCGCCCGGCGCAGCAGGGCGAACCGGCCCATCCGCAGCAGCGGCTCGGCCACTGGACTGCGGAACAGCGCGACGTAAGCGCTGGCGAGCCGCTGGGCCGGGTTGTTCAGCAGCTCCCGCGCGAAGACGGCCGGGTGCGGAGCGTTGATGATGACTAGCTTCTCCAGCCGCTCCGGGTAACGTGCCGCGAACTGCCAGGCCACCACGCCGCCCCAGTCGTGTCCCACCAGCACGGCAGGCCGGGCCGGGCTGATCCGGTCCAGAACGGCCGCCACGTCGGCGACGAGGTGACGGGCCTCATACGCGCCCACATCACGCGGCTTGTCCGAGCGCCCGTAGCCGCGCATGTCGGGGGCCGCCGCTGCGCGCTCGGCCCCGAAGAAGTCCAGTTGGTTCTTCCAGGCATACCAGTATTCTGGGAAGCCATGCAGGAACAGGATCGGCGCGGGGTCGCCCGAAGACGAGTTTGGCGCTGCCGTGACGAGGTGCAATGAAACGCCGTCGCCCGGAACGAGCGCGTGCTGCCAAGAAGATTTAGCCATGTGGCATTGTTCCCCTGCCCCTGCGCTTGTAACCCGCGCAAGCCCCCCGAAAGCAGGAGTCCCCCTGCCGCGCGGGGAAAGTGAACCATATAAGTACCGTTCGCGTCTCATGCAGGATGGAGCAGTACGGCACGGCGAGGAGGCGGAGACATGAACCGAAACAAGCAGGGACATCGGGCGGGTCGGCTGTTGGCCGGGGCGGCCCTGACCGGGTGGGCGGCCCTGGCATCGGCGGCGCCTGCCGCGCCGGTCGTCCCGCCGGCCTCGGGCGGACACGCGCTGACCATCTACAACCAGAACTTTGCCGTCGTCCGCGAGACCGTGCCTCTTTCGCTCACGGCGGGCGTCAACCGCCTGACCTTCACCGACATCACCTCACACCTGGAGCCGGACTCGGTCATCCTGCGCGACCCCGCTGGCCTGCGGACGTTGCAAGTGCTGGAGCAGAACTACCGCGCCGACCCGATCTCCGAAGGGCTGCTGCTGAACCGCTACGAAGGTCAGACGATTGACTTCCAGGTGACGCACGGCGACAAGACGGAGATCGTCAAAGGCAAGATCGTCCGCAGCGGTTACGTCACCCACGCCAACGCCTACTCCTATGGCCAGAACTACTACCAAGGGCAGATGGCCTACGCCAACGGCGGCGCGGGCCAGCCACTGATCGAGGTGAACGGCCGGCTCCGGTTCGTGCTGCCCGGCCTACCGCTCTTCCCTGCCCTCAGCGACGACTCCATCCTCAAGCCGACTCTGGATTGGACCGTGCAGACCGACCGGGCCGGGCCGCTGACCGCCGAACTCGCCTACATCACCGAGGGCATGACCTGGAAGGCCGACTACAACCTGGTGTCCCCCGAAGTGGGGAACGCCCTGGACATGGTGGGCTGGGTGACGATGGACAACCAGAGCGGCAAGACCTTCGACAACGCCCGCATCAAGCTGATGGCCGGGGACGTGAACAAAGTTCAGCCCCAGTCCTACGGCGGATTTGGCGGCGGCGGCGGTTATTCCGGCGGCGGCGGTCAGGCGGCCGTCACCGAGAAGGCCTTCGACGAGTACCACTTGTACACCTTGCAGCGGCCCGCGACATTGCGCGACCGTGAGACAAAGCAGGTCGA
Organism: Armatimonadota bacterium; assembly: GCA_031421335.1. GTDB lineage: Bacteria > Armatimonadota > Armatimonadia > Armatimonadales > Capsulimonadaceae > JANXMY01. Next base: position 6,087 of record JANOOM010000089.1, on the reverse strand, counting down.
GTTCGTCCACGCCCAGGGCATCGCGTCTTCCGTCCTCTACGTCTATGACGGCACTGCCCTGGACCCAAGCCAGTACAACTACAGCGACTGGCAGGCCCGCAGCGCCGCCGCTTACGGGACGCAGTCCAACACCAAAGTCACCATCTTCCGGCAGATCGTCAACTCCGCCAAGAACGGGCTGGGCATCCCCCTGCCTAAAGGTCGCGTCCGCTTCTACCGCCGGGACGCCGACGGGCACCTGGAGTTCATCGGCGAAAACACCATTGACCACACGCCCAAGGACGAGACCCTGCGCGTCTACACCGGCAACGCCTTTGACCTGGTCGGCGAGCGGCGGCAGACGGACTTTCATGGCAACAACAATAATACCGTGGTCACCGAGACCTTCGAGATTCGAGTTCGTAATCACAAGGCCGTACCGGTCGAGTTCCGGGTCGTGGAACACCTCTACCGGGGGCTGACCTGGACCATCGAGGAGCATTCCCAAGACTTCCTCAAGACCGACGCTCATACCATCGAGTTCCGCGTCCCGGTCGCCCCGAACGCCGAGGGCGTCGTCACCTACACGGCGCATTACACATGGTAGGAACTCTTGCCAAGCCTGCGCTGTTTCGGGTATTATCATCCCAGCGACCAATATTGATACGAGACCTTAGATTAGGACGGTGACAGACATGGCGGAAGAGCAGAAGTCAACATGGAAGACCAAGGTTGGTCTGGCCGAGATGCTCAAGGGCGGCGTCATCATGGACGTTGTGAACCCGGAGCAGGCGATCATCGCCGAGGAAGCCGGCGCGACGGCGGTCATGGCCCTGGAGCGCGTGCCGGCCGACATCCGGCGCGACGGCGGCGTGGCGCGGATGTCCGACCCCAAAATGATCAAGGGGATCATGAACGTCGTGACCATCCCTGTGATGGCAAAGGCCCGTATTGGGCACTACGTCGAGGCGCAGATCTTGGAAGCGCTCGGAGTGGATTTCATAGACGAGTCGGAAGTGCTGACACCCGCTGACGATGCTTTTCACATTGACAAGCACGCCTACAAGGTGCCCTTCGTTTGCGGCTGCCGCGATCTGGGCGAGGCCCTGCGCCGCATCGGCGAAGGCGCGTCCATGATCCGCACCAAGGGGGAGGCCGGCTCGGGCAACATCGTCGAGGCTGTCCGGCACATGCGGACCGTCCTCGGCGGCGTCCGCCGCATCCAGGCCATGCCCTTCGAGGAGCTGATGACCGAGGCCAAGAACCTTGGCGCCCCATATGAGCTGGTCGTCGAGGTCCACCGCACCGGCAAGCTGCCTGTGCCGAACTTCAGCGCGGGTGGCATCGCCACTCCTGCCGACGCCGCCCTGATGCGCCAGATGGGCGCTGAGGCCGTCTTCGTCGGGTCTGGCATCTTCAAGTCCGGCGACCCCAAGCGGCGCGCGCGGGCGATGGTGGACGCCTGCCTCCACTTCGACAACCCCGCCATGCTTGCCGAGATCTCAAACGACATCGGCGAGCCGATGGTCGGCATCAACCTGAACTTCGCCCCGAAGGAAGAGCTGATGGCGAGCCGCGGCTGGTAAGCGGTTCGAAAAGAGCGGCTGCCCCTCGGGGCAGCCGCTCTTATTTTGTGTCTAGTCATGCGTTAAGCGACCGCGAAGTCGCTCACCACGTTGGGCGCCGCGGTCGAGAACCCGACCACGTCCATCATGCCCGTGTCGCCCGGGTCGGCGAGGGTGAACCCGTTCGAGACCATGCCGCAGACGATCAGCTTGGCCGGGATGCCCAAGCGCTCCCGATACAAGCGCAGGGCCTGGACCGGCTGGATGCTGCCCGCCCATGTCTCCAGGTCGGTGTAGGCGACGAACACATCCGCCTCGACCTTGCTCTTCAGCGTCCAGACCATCGGCAGGCGGAAGCTTGTCCCGCCCAGGCGCAGGGCAGACGCGGCCTTGATGACGGCATCGAGCCGCTGTCGCGGCGAGATCAAGAGCGGAGTCAGGCCCAGAACGCTCGCGCTTTGGTTGCTTCTTCTGGCTTAGAACCGAAAGGCCGCGAAGCAGCCTAACAGACACGCCAGCAGCAGCAGGAACATGAGCGTGTCGTTGACCCGCCCCGGCCCTTTCCCATTCTGCCATTTTGCCCGCACGGCGGGCGGCGGGGCGGCGAACTCCAGGATGATCAGGTTGCCGCGCCGCTCGACGACGCGGCCCACCTCATTGCCGGGCGGCTTCGGGTTGCGCTCAGGTGGATACGCCCCGCGCTCCGCGAAATAGTGGACCAGGCACAGCGGCGGCGGGCCGGTCAGGGTGGCGCGGTTCTGCATCTGCTCGTCTTCGTCGTGCTCCGTGATGTCTTGTGTCACAATTCTCTCCTTTGGGAAGGGGCGCTTCAAAGAAAAAGACGCCCACCGCTCGGCTTGGGGCCTTTGCGGTGGGCGTCTTTTTCTCACGGGTATACGAGTGCGGTGAGGGTTAAGGGACGAAACCTCCGTCAAAGGAGCAGGCCGGGCGCTGATACTTGGCGCTGACGAACCATTGCCCGCGACCTGCGGGGTCGGACTGATGGCGCTCAGTGGTTGATGTACGAACGTGGTTCGTGTTGGTCTTATTCAGTATCATTGTCGTCGGCTGCTCCTTTCACTAAGTTTAGCTGTGTGCGGTATGATACCCATGCGAACGAAGCGTTGTCAAGGGGTGGCGGAAAAATAAAACCGGCCCTGAAGGGCCGGTACGATGTGGGGGCGAGGAAGAAAAGGGCAGGCTTCCCCGGCCCTCCCCCTGTCCTCCTACCTGCTTCATTCCTCCACCTCATTCGGCGGGTCTCACAGATTCGTGCTGCTGTTCAGGAACGACTGCGCGTAGACGCCGCTGCGGAGGGCATCACTAGCGGCCTTGGCAAGTGAGACGGTCGTCTGGCCGGGGTGCAAGGCCACGTCGGCGGGCGTGATCGTCAGGAGGGGCTTATCAGAGATGAGCACCTGGTCGCCGCTCGCGGCGATCTGGTACATCTGCAAGCCGCCGTCCAGCAGCGCATTGAACCTCGCGGCGATGGCCTGCGTCCGGTTCAGGTCGGGGTCGGACAGTGTCGGCAGTGTTCGGTTTGCGAAGGTGATGTCTTCCCCGCCGCCGGGGGCCGGGTGAACGACGGCATGCGGTGCGTCGGTCGCCTCGCGCAGAGCATGGGGGGTGACGGCGACGTTCATGCTGGCGAGTTCAGTGCTGATCAGGCCGACACGCTCGGTCGTGAAGGGGTGGTCCATCAGGATGCCCATCTCGATTTTCGGGCTGCGCGCCTCGATGTCGGACAGGCGCTGCATGAAAGTCAACATGGCGACGGGGTTGTACCCCGCCTTCTGCAAGAGCAGGGTGCCGCCGTGGTCGGCATCGCGCTCGGCGGCCTGGCTGTACTTGGTGTTCAGGATGCCCATCTGCGCGAGCGAAGCCCCCTCGTACAGATGGCCCATGTCGGCGGGGCTGACGTGGGCGACGATGGCAGCCAGCATGCCAATCAGCATCTGCGTGTTCATCTTCGACTGCTCGTGCGAGAGTGACTGGATGTGGTGATGGGCCGCGTGCGTGATCTCGTGGGCCAGGACACCGGCCAGCTCGTCGTCGGTGCGGACGAACTTCAGCAGCCCGGAGTTAACGTAAACGTAGCCGCCCGGCAGCGAAAAGGCATTGACGTCCTTCTCGTCAATCACGGCAAAGTGCCAGACAAACGGAAAAGTCTTGTCGTTGCCGTAGTCGGCATGGTAAGTGGTCGTGTTGGCGATAGCCGCCAGCTTCTGGCCGATGGTGTTGACTCGGTCCACGATGGCCTTGTCCTTGACCAGCTTGACCCCTTTGCCGACCTCCGCCGAAGCCTGCTCGCCCTGCTTCGACTCGTCGGCGGCCTGCGCCTTGTCACGCGCCGAGAGTGGCGTGGGCGCGGTCATCGTCAGGTCGCTGGCGAGGGCGACCTGCCCATAGGTCAAGCAGGCAAGGGTTGCAAACAGGAGCGGTTTGATATTCATTTCACGTTTCCCAGATCGCGGACGCATATAAGATTATGGCATGCGAATATGATATAATGGCATTATGGCCCGTTTGTTCGTCTTAACACTGCTTTTCTGCCTGCTCGTCGTGCAGGGCGCCGTCGCGGAGGAAGCGCTGCCTTCACTGCTGACGCGGGCGCGAGAGGCCCAGGAGACAGGGCGGACGGAGGATGCACTCGGCGCCCTGGTCGCGGCACGTCGGGCTTACCCGACCTCCGACGAGGCGAAGCGACGCTTGGAGTCACTGGTTAGCGCGGGCCTACCGCCGCACCTTCAGAGCGAATGGCTCGACGCGCTGCCCGTGGAAGCCACCCCTTTGCCTTACGACCTGGGTACTTTGATTGTTCCCGAAGCCTACCTGCCGACGCACGCTGAGGAGCCTCAGCACCACTGGGCGTTCAGCAAAGTCGCCTATGTCTACGCCCCAAGTGCTGGGTCATCTCGCTTGTTCTGCGCGGTCCACTACCCCAGCGAGGCGGACGGGGCGCGGGCGGCGCGCATCGCCCGCCTACTCGCGCTGGCTCACCAGACTTTGACCCGCGAGACCGGTCGGGAGGCCGTGAACGGGTCCGCGCCGTTCGACGTCTGGCTCTGCACCGGCGGCTTGAGCGGCGGCGAGCAATGGCGCTCCAACATCTACTTGTACGACATCGAGGCGCCCCGCTCCTCCATCGAGTGGCTGCGCGAGACTGTCCACGAGTACTCTCACCTCGCCCTGCCCCCCATCGGCGGCTACACGGCGCCGGAATACTGGGCCAACGGCTACCTCGGCGAAAGGCTCCTGGTGCGCTGGTTCGAGCGCGCCCCGGACGGCCCGGCCCGCGTCGAGGCGCTGTGGGGGGACTTCAGCGGCGCCGCGAACTTTGACCGCCTTTTGATCGCCCCTCCGCTCGCCCTTTATAAGAAGGTCGGCCCCAGTCCGGCCTGGCTGGCGCGCAAGGACGAGTCCGGGATGCGCTACTTGATCGGGCAGGTCCTGACCTTCGACGACAAGCACGGTGCGGCGCGTCTAGGGGAGGCGTTCAAGCGGCTGCCCCACTTCCGCGAGGCGACCGCCAAGGACTTCGCCGCCGCCCTGGCCGAGTCGCTGTTCGCCAGGTCCGCCCCGTGACCAGCCTCACCCGCAACGCCCACGCCAAGATCAACCTGACACTGGACGTCGGCGCGCGCCGCCCCGACGGGTTCCACGATATCGCTTCGGTCATGCAGACGCTCGCGCTGCATGACACTTTGACTCTCACCTTGACGCCGGATGCGCCCGGCGTCCGGCTGGAAGTCATAGGCGACGAAGGCGGCGGCGTCCCAGCCGACGAGTCCAACCTGGTCCACCGGGCCGCCGTCCGTCTGCAAAAGGTCGCCGCCGCGCGGGGAAGCACATTAGGCAGCCGGAGCGGCGTCCATATTCTCCTGCACAAGCGCATCCCCTCGCAGGCCGGAATGGGCGGCGGCAGCAGTGACGCGGCGGCGGCCCTTCTGGCCATAAACGATCTGCTGGGGCTTGCGCTTCCTCTGCCGCGATTGGCGGAGATCGGCGCGGCTCTCGGGGCCGACGTCCCGTTCTTTCTGACGGGCGGCACGGCGTCAGTTCAGGGCATCGGCGAGCAGGTGATGGCCCTCCCGCCGCTGTCCCCGCCGTGGCCCCTGATCGTCGTCAAGCCCCCCGTCGGCGTATCAACGGCGGCGGCTTATGCCGCGCTTGATGCCCTACCGGGGCGCATATCGGGGTCGGCGACGGCGGCGTGGCTCGGCGGCGAAGAGCGGCCGCTAAATGACTTCGAGCAGGTGATCCTGCCCGCCTACCCCGAAGTGGCGGTGGCTCATGCCCTACTTATTCAGACAGACACGGGTCAGGAAAGTTTCAGTCCCCTGCTCTGCGGCAGCGGCGCGGCGATATTCAAGCGGGTCAGAAGTGATGCCGAGGCGCAGCGGCTGTTCGATCACATCACGCGGGCCGGCGCGGGCAAAGTCTGGATCACGGCGACGTTGGGAGTAAACGAATGAGTGTGAACGAATGAGTGTGGACGTGGTGGTGCTGGCGGGCGGCAGGAACGGCGCGGACATGAGGGCGG
>JANOOM010000088.1:0-4481 GCA_031421335.1 Armatimonadota bacterium | reverse complement strand
CTGTCCGTCTGCCCTCGGGGGCAATATCTCGCTCTCAGTGGGCAGACGCCGACCCAGTACGCTGTCCTGATGATAGACCACTCGCTGGGCTTTGTGGCGAAGAGCGATGTTCACCTGCTCGACAATCAGGTCGTCGGCGGCACCCCCGACGGCAGCGGGGACGCCCCCGCCGGCGCCTCAGGCGGCCCGCTGGGTCAGGCCCTGGTGCAGACGGCGCAGGGTTATTTGGGCGTCCCCTACGTTTGGGGCGGCAACACCGCCTCCGGCATTGACTGCTCCGGCTTCGTCAAGGCCGTTTATGCCGCCCATGGCATTTCCCTCCCGCGTCACTCCGGCGACCAGGCGATGGTCGGCTACGACGTGCCCAAGGCGGACTGGTCGCGCTGGGTGCCGGGCGACCGGATGTACTTCGCCTGCCACCACCCCGAGATTGACCACACCGCCATGTACATCGGCGGCGGGTACTTCATCCATGCTTCCATGGGCCACGGCCAGTCCGTTGCCATTGACCGCGTGGACGGCGCCTACTACGCTGACCACCTCGTCTGCGTCCGCCGCTCCCGCGATCTGGTCAGCGACGCCCCCGCCCTGAACACGGCCGCGCCCGCCGCGCCCGCCGCCGATGATAGTGAGAACAGCCAGCGCTGATCCTGACCGTGACGAGGAAGCCGCTCCCACTTCGACGGGGACGGCTTTTTTGTCCGCCGCCGTCCCGAGAACCCCTGATGTCCCTGACCCGAGACCGCGCGCTCTTCGCCCTGCTGCTGCTGGCCGCGCTGCTCGGCCTGGCCTACAATGCCGTCATCCTGCTGGGCTACGGCCCCGATGAGCCGCGCCACCTCGCCTACGTCGAGCTGCTCTTCCGCGAACACACTTTCCCCCGCTTGAACCCGGATGGGAGCGAGTACCGAGGCGCGCACTCGTCCCACCCGCCCCTCTACTATTTTCTGCTGCTGCCCTTCTACGCCGCCCTCCATGCCCTGCCTGAGCCGGTGATGTGGCACGCCCTACGCCTGGTCTCACTCGCCCTCTGCCTTCTGTCCCTGCCGCTGATCGCCCAGATCGCCCGGCGCGCGGGCGGCGGAGACCGCGCCTTCGCCGTTCTGGTCGTCGCCCAGATCGCCCTGCTGCCACTTTTCGGCATGACCGGAGGGATCGTCAACAACGACAGCGCCCTGCTGCTGGCCGTTTCGGTCTTCCTATGGCTCCTGGCCGTCCGCTACCCCGACGACGAGGGCTTCAAGTCCGCCCTCGTCCTGGGCCTCTGCCTGGGCCTCGGCGGGCTGTGCAAGGCCACTGCCTTCCTCTGCGACTTCGCGGCCCTGGCCGCTTACCTGCTGGTGCAGAACGGGGCGCGCGGCCTGCGCTCCCCGCGCCCCTGGCTGCGGCTGGCCCTCGCCCTCGGCACCGCCGCCGTGCTCGCTGGCCCGTGGTACGCGCGCAACCACTTCCTCTACGGGGCATGGCAGCCCATCCCGCCCGGCTTTGCGCCTTCCGACATGGGCTGGCTGCCGCGCGCCGAGTACGGCCCGCTCATGCAGATCTTCCACCCCAATTTCCCTTCCCTGCTGGGGCGGGCCACCTGGGGCATCTTTTACAGCATGTGGTCGCAGAAAGACTGGATCCCCCCCGTCGTGCGCCTGGGCGTCTACCTCCTCTTCGCCGCCTACTGCCTGGCCGCATTGGCCGGAGCCGCCCGACGCAAGTGGGCGAAGACTCCCCCCGAGGGTGTCCCCGCCCCGATGGGCCGCGCCGAGCGCATCGCCCTCTGGAGCAGTGCCGCCGCCTTCACTGCTGCCGCCGTGGCCTGCCTCCAGATCGCCCTGTTCGTCCACTGGGGCCAGGCCGAGGGGGGGCGCTACCTCCTGCCCGCACTGGTTGGCCTGAGCATCCCGCTGGCGCGAGGCTGGCGCGGCCTGGTCGGCGCGCGCCAGCTGCCCGCCCTCTCTCTGGTCTGGGGGGCGGCCATGTTATCCCTGAACGGTGCGGCCTTTTACTGGCTGCTGCACTATCTGAACCCGACGTTCGGGCCGAAAGGGTAGCCATGGACGAGGCGCTGCCCACCGGTACAATCGAGCTTTCCGTCGTCATGCCCTGCCTGGACGAAGCCGCGACTTTGGCCGCCTGCATCGCCAAGGCGCAGCGCGCCCTTTTGAGTGGGCAGATTGTGGGCGAGGTAGTCATCGCCGACAACGGCAGTTTGGACGGTTCCCCGGAGATCGCCGCCGCTCTGGGGGCGCGCGTCGTCGCCGTGCCGGAGCGCGGCTACGGCAGCGCCCTCCTGGCGGGCATCGGGGCGGCGCGGGGCCGTTACGTCATCATGGGGGACGCCGACGACAGCTACGACTGGTCGGCTCTCGCGCCGTTCCTGGACCGGCTGCGCGGCGGGGCGGACCTGGTCATGGGGGACCGCTTCGCGGGCGGCATCCGGCCTGGCGCCATGCCGCCGCTGCACCGATATCTGGGCAACCCCGTCTTGACCGGCCTGGGACGTTTGTTTTTCCGCTCCCCCATCCACGACTTCCACTGCGGCATGCGCGGCTTCCGCCGTCAGGCGATTCTGGACCTGGACCTGCGGACGACCGGCATGGAGTTTGCCAGCGAGATGGTGGTCAAGGCGACCCTGGCCCGATTGTCCATCGCCGAGGTGCCGGTGACGCTTTCCCCCGACGGCCGCAACCGTCCGCCGCACCTGCGCTCGTGGCGGGACGGCTGGCGGCACCTGCGCTTCCTGCTGCTTTACAGCCCGCGCTGGCTGTTCCTATATCCGGGCGCCCTGCTGATGGGCCTAGGCCTCGCCGCCGGCCTGTGGCTGCTGTCCGGACCCCGAACCGTGCTGGGCGTGACCTTCGACGTCCACACACTCTTGTACGCGGCGATGGCTTTAGTGGTCGGCTTCCAGGGCGTCGTGTTCGCCGTGCTCACCAAGGTCTTCGCCGTCAGCGAGGGCCTGCTGCCCCCCGACGCCCGCTTGTCCCGTTTGTTCCGCTATGTGACTCTGGAAACGGGCCTGCTGGCCGGCGGCCTGCTCCTGCTGGGGGGCCTGGGCGGCTCGGTCTACGCCCTGCATGTCTGGAGCGGACGCGCATTTGGGCCTCTGGACCCCTCCCGGATGCTACGCCTGATCATTCCTTCCGTCACCGCCCTGATGCTGGGTGGCGAGGCCGTTTTGTCGGCCTTCTTCCTGAGTATTCTGGGGCTGCGCCGCCGGTAATCTTCACACGGGGCTGAACCCCCGTGCTTTAGCCTTGCAATCCCCCACCTTCGTGGGCGGAGGACCGGATTACCTTTCTCCGTTCCCTCTTCTGCCCGCGCCTCCTAGTCGCTGCGCTCCGTAGCGGAGTAAAAGGCGGGGAGTTGCTTCACCGAAGCACGGGGGTTCAGCCCCGTGTCCAAACGCCCCCCAAAGGCTTGACAAACCCCGCCGTCGCCCGGTATACTTCCCGCAACAATGTTTACCGCCGTGACACCTTTGTCTCTGCGTCGCCGCGCGCGTACTTTAGGAAGTGCGCCCGCGACACGCTGAGCGTGACGCAGCCTCGTTTGTAACCCGTTCCTTTGTGACCCGTTACCGACGAGCCGTGGCCCACTTCCCTCCCCGCACCGGGGACAGGGAGCGATGGCGCGCGGCTCGTGTGTTTTCGGAAAGCACCTTCTGGAGAAACGCCGCCCGCCCATCTTGATTCTAAGAGGACGCGCGGCGTTTTTCATTGGGGACCCGCGCGCAGGGTGTGAGGAATGACGGACAGCACGACCGGAAGCGCGATTGACAGTGTGACCATCCGCCCCTGCCGGCGGGACGAGTGGGACAGCGTCGCCGAGAACGAGTACGCCATGTGGCGCGACCTCGGGGCCGCGCCGGACCAGATCCGGCCGGGCTGGCGCGCGCAGACGCTGCGCTTCCTGGAAGAAGCTGCCCGCTCTTCTCAAGGCGGCGCCTTCGTCGCCGTCCAGGAGGGCCGGGTTGTCGGCTCGGCCTGCGGCCAAGTCTTTGCCGGCCTGTCTCCCGACCTTCTGGAGCCGCACTACCGCCGGCGGGGCTACATCTGGGGCGTCTACGTCGCCCCCGACAGCCGGGGCCGGGGCATCGGGCGGGCGCTGACGCAGGCAATGGTGGAACACCTCCGGTCGGTCGGCTTCACCCAGGTCCACCTGAACGCTTCGCCCGCCGGACGCTCAGTCTACGAGAGCGTGGGCTTCGTGCCCTCCACCGAAATGCGGCTCGTGTTGACGCCCGAGCGGGAGGCCGCGTATGGAGACTGACGCGCTCGCCATGCGCGATTTGCTCTGCGGCCTGCTGGACTGGCAGGAGATCAACGCCGTCCTGGACGCCGGCTGCGGGGCCGGCGGCGACCTGCGGCGCATCGCCGTCTCCGCGTCCCCGTCTGTTCGGCTCGTCGGCGTGGACTCGTCGGCCAAAGCGATCGAGGCCGCCCGCACTGCCACCCCCGCCGACACGCGCTTCGCCCAGCTCCTCCTCG
>JANOOM010000087.1:0-7361 GCA_031421335.1 Armatimonadota bacterium | reverse complement strand
AATTCATTCACTCGTCCGGTGCCCGTCCGGTGCGCCAAGCGCCACCGCTTAACATCAGTGTATAAGTCGGTTGGGTGGGATTTGAACCCACACTCCACAACGGGAACTGGTTTTACAGAATCTGCCTCCAACTGTCGTTTTGTCTTGCGTTTGCAGCTATTATCCGCCGCAGAAAAAGGCATGAAAAAAGCCCCTGGCTTTGCGCCGGGGGCCGATTGCTTTGCTTTGGTGTCGTTCAGGGAGGGGAGACTACAAACGTCTCTCCTGGTGACACGGAGCGGGCGCAACCGGCGGCGCGGAATGATTTGGGGTTATGACTTGACCGGGCAGGTAACCGCCGAAGGGGGAGGCCAGGCGTGACGTGGCGACAGGCGACCCGGAAAAGGTCGAGGAGGTGGCTTGGGCCGCGAGCAGGTTGTTAATTCGCAAAGTCATGGTTCCGGGCGTCATAATAGCACACGGCCTGTGTGCCTGTCAAGGGCTGGCCGAAAAATCTCACTGAATGCGGTAAACTAACGGAGTGAACCAAATCTTTTTCCAGCGCGCCACTCTATGCGCCGTCCTCGCCTCCATGCTCTTCCCCGCCGCCGCCGCGCCGCCAACGTCGCTGACGCTCCCCGAGCTGCTGGAGCGGCACCAGCGCGCTTCGGTCTCCCCGGCCGCCGCCCTGCAGAACAAGGGCACGCAGGAGATCATCTACGACATCGGCGCGGGCGGGCTGTCCGGCACGCTGACGGTCTTCGAGGCGCAAGGCCACCGGAGCCGCACGGAGGTTCGGCTGGGGCCGATCGCCACCACGACAGGTACGGACGGCAAGACGACCTGGGAGCAGGACGGCACCGGCAATGTCCGCATCCTGACCGGCGAGGAGCTGACCGAGAACAAGGCGGATGCCGGCTTCTCGCTCGAAACCGTGGACCCACTCAAGCGCGGCGCCAAGGGCGGCGCGGGCACCATGACCCTGCGGCCCGACCGCGAGCCGGGGACGGGGGACTACATCCTGGACGCCAAGCCGAAGGGCGGGACGCAGCAGACCATTTACCTCGACCCCGACACCTACCTCACCAAAAAGTCGGTCGTCCGCAAGGGCGGGATCGCTACCACCATCACCTTTGTGACCTACAAACTGGTATTCGGGACGCAGACGCCGAGCCACCTGCTGATCCAGCCTGGCGGCCTGCCGCTGACACTCGACGCCACGCTGCGCTCGGCGACGCGCCGGCCGACGCTGGAGGCCGCCCTTTTCATCCCGCCGCAGACCAAAAAAGACTGGGAGTTCCTGACGCCGGGGGCGGCCGGTGCGGTCACGTTCCCATTCTCAACCGACGAGAACGAGGTCGTCGTTTATGCCGCCGTCAATGGCCACCCGCTCCGCTTCCTGCTGGATAGCGGCGCGGCCGGCGCGTTCGTCACCGCCCAGGCCGCGCAAACGGCGGGCCTGACCACGCAGGGTAACCTGCCCGCGCTGGGTTACGGTGGCTCCTCGGACACGGGGATTGCGACTGAGGCGACTCTTGAGCTTGGCGGCGCGGTGCGCCTGTCGCGCCAGATCCTGCACGTTATCAAGGACCCGAAGGTCGCGAGGCTCCTGAGCGTCCAGGGCCATGTGGACGGCGCCATCGGCTATGAGGTGCTGGCCCGGTTCATCACGCGGCTGGACTACGCCAACCGGCGCATCATCCTGACAGACCCCTCCGCGCCGCGCATTGCGCTCGACCCGCACGCCGTCACAATCCCACTCAAGCTCGAAGGGCGCGTACCGACGATCCTGGCCTCCGTGGACGGCCGCCCGCCCGCCCGTTTCCTGGTGGACACAGGCGACGGGGGCGGTGTCCACTTGTACTCGCAGTTCGCCGAGGCGAACGGCCTGGTCGTCCGCCCCGGCGACCCGCGCGCACGGAAGCGCACAGGGGCAGGCGTCGGCGGGGCCGTCGAGGAGATCACCACGCCCGGCCACACGATGCGGCTGGGTAGCCTGGAACTGGGCAGCCTCGACGTGGCGACGGTGACCGGACCGGGCATCACCCGCATCTCCACCAATGCGGGCGGCATCGGCAACCTGGTCCTGAGCCACTTCACGGTGACCTTCGACTACACACACGGACAGATGCAGCTTGTCCCCACCCTCCCACCCGCGCCCCTCATCCCGCCCGCAAAGCCCACTTCTGAGACGCGCCCGGCGCAGCCCCGCTTCCACCGCAGACTCGCCGCCGATGTGGCGGGCGCACCGGCAACGATGACACTGGCGACGCTGATGCAGAAGCACCTCGCTGCCCTGGGCGGCACGGACGCGCTCACGGCCATCAAGAACACCAAGGTGGTCGCCAGCGTCCTGACCGGCGGCATCCAGGGGACCATCACGACCATCTACGCCGCGCCGGACCGGGAGTATGAGGAAGACAAACTCGGCATTCTCGACATCACGCAGGGCTATGACGGCGCCAGAGCCTGGCAGCGCGACACCAATGGCAACGTCCGCCCGCTGGCGGGGGAAGAATTGAAGGACCTGCGCGTCCAGCTCTTCTTCGATACGAATTCTTACGTCCTGCCCGGCCGCATCCCCGGCAAGCTCACCCTGCGGCCCACGCCCGAGCCTGAAACGGGGAACTGGATCGTGGACGCCCTGCCCGAAGGCGGCAAGCCCAGCACGCTGTTCTTCGACCCGCAGACTTCCCTCATCGTCAAGGAGCAGCACCTCGACGACAACATCTCGGTGACGACCTCCTACGCCGACTACCGGACCGTGGACGGGGCGCGCTTCCCGTTTCGGACGACGACGACTAACGGCACCGCCCGCTATGACATCGCCGGCACCGTCACGCAGCTCCAGAACAACGTTTCCCTGCCGCCGGGCCTGTTCGCCCCCCCGTCGGGCGGCGACAAGTTCCAATTCATCCACCCCAGCTCGAAGGCGGCCACGGTCGCCTTCGACACCGACGACGGCGAGATCGGGCTGAACGTTCGGCTTAACGGCATGCCGGCCCGCGTCTTCCTGGACAGCGGAGCCAGCGGCATCGCCCTGTCCCAGCAGGTGGCGACCCGCCTGGGCCTGAAAAGCAGCGGGTTCCTGGAGGCGCGCGGCTACGGCGGCTCGACCGACCTGCACCCTGTCCTGGTCAGCCGCCTGGAAGTGCCCGGCGCGATCCAGCTTTCCGACGTCACCGCCATCGCCATTGACCTGCCGGACACCCTGAACTCCTACTTCACCCGCCCGGTCTCCGGCTTCGTCGGCTACGACCTGCTGGCCCACTTCGTCGTCCGCCTGGACTTCGCCCGCAAGCGGCTCACGTTCCTGCGGCCCGATGCTTTCCGCCCGGCCGCGTCGGACGGGGTCGCCCTGCCTCTCGAACTCGACAACGATGTGCCCTCCGTGGTCGCCCGGCTCGACGCCCTTCCTCCCCAGCGGTTCCTGATCGACACCGGTGACGAGGCCGCCTTGCGTCTCTACAGCCCCTTCGTCGCCCAGTACGGCCTGGACAAGAAGTATCCGCGCGGGCTGCTGACGACGGGCGGCGGCATCGGCGGCGTTTCGCGCTCCCGTGTCACCCGCACCGGGTCCTTCAAGGTCGCCGGCGTCACGCTGCGAAACGTCCCCACCGACTTCTCCCTCGACCCCAAGGGCGGCGCGTCCCTGGTCAACGCCGGCTCATTGGGCGTGGCACTGCTGTCCCGCTTCGTCGTGACCTTCGACTACCCGCACTCGCGCGTCTTTTTTGCGCCCGCGCCCAATGTCCACGCCCCATTCGTTTCCAAGACGACCGGCCTGATGCTGTCGCAGACCAGGGACCCCCAGGGCCATGCCCACGTCGTCATCGCCCAGATCCAGGCTCGCTCCCCCTCCGTCCGCGCTGGCCTGAACGCCTTCGACGAAGTGCTGGCGATTGACGGCCACAAGACGGCCGCCCTGGGGCTGACCGGCGCCCGCCGCCTGCTCTCGTCGGTGTCAGGCCGCCCGAGCCACACCCTGCTGGTCCAGTCCACCATCGGCAAGCCCCACGCCGTCACCGTGCCGTTTTTTGACCCACTGCAATGAAGTGCAGCCTTGTTAACCGAGCAAAACCGCGCCGTGGTTGAAGAGTTTCTCCGTAGGGGCGCCGCTTGCCGCGCCCTCCTTATCTTGCCGCGCCTTTCCTGTTCCTGCCCGTCCTCAGTCGCGGAGCGCCTTTGCTCTTTTAGTAGACTGGCCTTTCAAGACCGGTTCCGATGGACAGCGCGGCAAGCAGGGATTCTACCCCCCCGTCATCCGCCGCACTAAAAACACGCCCAGCAGCACCTCTTCCCCCGACGGCGCTTCCCCAGCCCGCGCCTCCAGCGCAAGCAAAATCTCGCAGGCGGGCAGGATGGGGTCCGACGGCATCAGCCGCGCCATGCGGGCCAGCCGGTCCAGGCACGTCCGGCCGTCGCCCAGCGTAAAGGCCGCCAGCGTCCGCTTCGCCAGGATCGAGATCCGGGCCGCTCCCGGCTCTTTCCCCTGCTTCGCCCGCGCCCGATAGCGGCGCTGGATGTTCATCAGTATCTTCCCCACCGTCTCGTCCCGCGCATACGAGTCTAGAGCCAGGTAAGGGTAGAAGGCATCGCGCCCGCCGCCCAAGCTGCCAATGGCATTCAGGATCTCCCGCCGCACCGTCGGCGACGCTGTCCGGTCCAGCGCGGCCAGCAGCGGCAGGGCCGCTTCCGGCTCCCCCAGGCGGCCCAGAGCGTCCGCGAGGACGGCGAGGTTGGCCGGCTCCTGCTCCGTCGCAAGCTGCGCGATCAGCCCCGGCAGGCTGGCCGGGTCCTCGCGCTCGGCCAGCGCGCGCAGGGCCGCCGTCCGGACGGTCGAGTCGGCATCGCGCATGACGACGCCCAGGATGTCCGTCACCGTCGGGTCGGACAGTCGCCCCAGCGCTTCCAGTGCCGCGAGCTGGCGCGGCGGCGGGCCGAGCTGGGCGGCGGCGGCCAGCGACGGCAGTGCGGCCTTGTCCCCGATCTTCCCCAGCGCGGTCGCCGCCGCTCCGCTGATACCCGAAGCCGGGTCGGTCAATTTCCGGACCAGCGGCATCGTCGCCCGCGCATCCCGTATTTCCCCCAGGGCCACGGCGGACTGCTCCCGGACGGCCAGCGAAACATCGTCCAGCGCGCGCACCAGTTCTTCCACCGCCAGCGGCGTCTTCAGCCGCCCCAGCGACTCGACCGCCTGGGCGCGCGCCTGCGAGCTGCCCGCCCGCGACAGCTTCTGAATGCCCGTGAACGAGCCGACCGGCTTCGACGCCTTGAGCTGCCGCAGTACATAAGCCGCCTGCCGGCTGCCCGCCTCATGGATCGGGCGGATCAGCAGCAGGGCGCCGACGCGCAGCAGGGCGGAGAAAATGAACAGAACATGGTAGTTGTTGCGGATCAGCCCGTGCGCGGGGAACGTCAGGTGCCCCAGCGCCTCCATCAGCGCCCCACCCGCCACCGGGGCCAGACCGCCCGCCAGCCCCGAAACGGCGGCGATGGCGCTCACATACACGGTCCGCTTGTCGCCGGGCGCCGCCCCGATCATCAGGTTGAACTGCGTCAGCCCGACACCCGCCCAGCCGACGCCCGCGAACAGGTTCACGACGATGATGTCGAGCTTGGTCAGAGATAAGTGGAGGTGGTGCCCAGCGTCGTAACCCCACAGCCCCGCGATCCCGTCCGGAACAGCCAGCACCCACAGCAACGGCGGTACGATGACCAGGACGCTGCAAATGGTCAAAATCGGCCGGTTGCCGTACTTGTCGGCCAAGTAGCCCCACAAAGGCATGGAAGCGAGCGAAGCCAGCGCGGCGGCGACGGCCAGCAGTTGCAGGGCCGTGAAGTTCAGGGCGAGGTACTGGATCTGGTAGGCGGTGAAGAACTGCCCAGCGATGGACTGGGCAACGACCAGGGCGGCGACGAAGGCGATGATCCTTCGGAAATTGCTGTCCTCGAACGGCGCCCGGTAGTAGGCCAGCGCGCCCTGCGGCGGCCCCTCCCCGTCGCGCTCCAGGGGCGCCACGTCAGGGCTTAAAGCCCCGAACCCGAACGACCCGAAAGCAAACACGGTGGCGGCGGCGAAGACCACGGCGAAGGCCAGCGCCTGGCTCATCCCCGGACTTGCCCCGTGCCGCCGGGTGGCAGCATCCAGGAAATAGCCGCCGAGGACCGGGACCACCATGCCGACCCAGCCCGCATACATGTTGCGCCGCCCGAAATACCGCCCCCGGTTGTCTTCCGGCACCAGGTCGGTGATCCAGGCTGTCCAAAGCGGCGCCGAAACATTGCCAAACAGTGAGGAGAGGAGGGTCAGCGCGAGGAACGTCCCCACCCACCAGGGGCGCGGCAGGACAAAAGGGATCAGCAGCATCGGCACCCAGAGCAGGCGCGAGACCAGGGAGAACCACATGACGAGTGGCTTGCGTCGCCCATAGCGCTGGGCCAGATACGAGGACAAGAGCTGCACCAGCCCGGCCAGGGCGGGGATGCCGCCCAAGGCGCCCAGCCAGAACGGGCTGCACCCCAGGAACAGCGCGAACCCCGTCTGGAACGCGCCCGACGTCAGCGAACCCTGAACAGTGGCGACGCAGCCCTCCCCCGTCCACAGACGCAGGGCGCGGCGCACTTGCAGCCGGGACAGGCCGGAGGGCGGCGCCTCGGTCGTAAAGTCTTCGGTCGTCGGGTTATCGGGCATAACGTTCACGCCCTATTGTTACCGCCGGGGGGACTCTATTCCTGCCTATTTTCCGGCGGCACAGGCGGATACGGACTCTGCCCATGCCCCGTCCCTGGACTAGGCGGCCACTCTTCCTGCCGCGGGGATTGTGGCGGATACTGACCCTGCGGCGGATATTGCGGGGGGTACTGGGGCGCATACCCCTGCGGGTACTGCGGATAAAGCGGCGTCTCCCCCGGCAGCCACCCCTGCGGCTTTCCAGCGAAGTAGTAGATGAGCGCCCCCAGGCCCTGTGCCAGGATGACAACCAGAAGCCACAGCAGCTTCGTGTTCGAGTCCTTGAACTCGCGCCGGGCCACGTCCACGATCTCGACGATCCAGAAGATGAAAGACGCAAGGCCGAGCAGGATGAAGAAGCCGTAGAAAAGGACGATGCCGACGATCATCCCGCCGCTCGGGTCGGGTGAATTGTTCATAGCGCGTGTTTCCTTTGGTAACTGATGATTCTGACACGCGCCCGTCAAAAAAGTTGCAGGTGTGCTACGCTGCCATCAGGTCGTGCAGGCGCTTCACATTGACCGCGTGCATCGTCTCACTTTCTGGCGTCTCCACGATCACCGACAGGCCCGCCAGGCGCGGGTCGTTCACCAGCAGCTGGAAAGCTTCCAGCCCGATCTCCCCCGCCCCGAGGTGCGCGTGCCGGTGG
>JANOOM010000086.1:0-4867 GCA_031421335.1 Armatimonadota bacterium | reverse complement strand
CTCGCCGTGGCCGGCTGCGCCCACAAAGACACCATTGTCGGCAAGTGGCAGGGAGCGGTCACGCAGTCGAGCGGGACCATGAACAGCACGTTCGACTTCACGCCCGACGGCAAGGAGGCGATCAAGGTCGTGACGAACGTGCGCGGCATGGCGATGAACATTGACGTCAGCGGCACTTACACCGTCAGCGGCACGAACCTGACCCAGAACCTGACCACGATGGCGATGAGTGGCCGCAGCATGCCGATCCCTCCCCATCAGGCCCAGCCCGGCCCGTTCACGCTGGACGGCGATCACTTGACCCTGACCAACCCCGGCACCAAAGAGTCGCTGACGCTGACGCGGGTGAAAGAGTAGGGGTTGGGGCAGGCTGGAGGCACATAATTAGACCACCGATTCCACCCGCGGGAGCCGGTGAGACCGACCCCTGTAAGGCCACGCTGGAGATCCTACCACATCTGCTCCCTCCTTCTCGACGGCCACCCAGTAGCCATAGCCAGGGTACTTGTCGTGGTAGGCGAGGTTTCGAGGGATAAGGACGTCGCGGTAGAGGGTACAGGGCGCGCGCCGACCGTCCAGGTTGGTGAACCGGATCACGTCCGGGTCGCCGTCCAGATCGTACAGAAAGTCCGCGTCGCCTGCCGTGAACCGGCGCAGGAGGAGGTGGGCGGTTGAAACCGCGCCAACAAAGGCACAAAACCTGCCTCCGCGGGTTAAGAGTAGAAGGGTCAAACTTCAGATCCGTTCCGAGTCCACGGAGGTGAGAGTTTTATTGGGATGACTTTGTGCCTTTGTTGCTGCAGTTTCAACCGCCGGGTCAGAGTTTCGGGTCAGAGTTCTTGCACACCGCACACCCTCACAGCCGCCGCAGCAGCAGGGCGCAGACGCCGTCGCGGACTTCTCCCGGCGCGAATTGATAAGAGAAATGATCGCCCTCTGCCGGGTTCCGGAGCGCGAACCGGCCCCGCGCGTCTACCGTGGCGGCGAACCAGGGGGCGCCCGCCCCGGCGAACTTGTTTTCCGTGCGGAGGAACTGACCGGCCCGAATTCGAAGATGCCGGTCGCGCCGAAGCCGACGCCGGGGGCGCGCACGAGCAGCCGCATTTGGCCCATGGGCGTGTCCACGGTAACGTGCCCCAAGCCGCCGGTGGCCGCCGACACGGCCTGAGCGTCTACAGCGAAGGGGCCGAGGCGGGAAACGATGACGCCATGACTACGCAGGGGGCGGCCGTCCGGCCCGCGCACGGTCAGGGTGACCGCGCGCCCATCCCCGGCGTACTGCTGCGCCCATCCCGCCCCGGCGCCCGACGCGAGCAGGAGCCCTGCGACAGCCGACAGCACCCACGCGCGCCGCAAGCCCCTCAAAGACTTCTTTCCTTCGTCCGCCCCTAACCTAACTCCCGCAGATCACCGATAATCTTCTCAGGGCGCCATTCCGGCGGGGCCGCCTGGGCCTGGGCCGCACTGGTCACGCCGGTCAAGACGAGCAGCGTGTGGGCGCCCGCGCGGCGCCCCACGGCGATGTCCGTGTCCAGTCGGTCGCCGACCATGACGCTCTCCGAAGCGGTGACGCCGGCCGCCGCCAGAATCGCCTCGTAGCCGTGTGGCTCGGGCTTGCCCATGTTGAGAGGCTCCTGGCCCGATGCCGCCGCCAGGGCCGCGACGAGTGACCCGCCGCCCGGCACTTCGCCATCCTCGGTCGGCAGGGTCGTGTCGCGGTTGGTGGCGATGAACTGGGCGTGGCCGCGCGTGATGGCTGCATGCGCGAATTTCAGCTTGTCGTAGGAGAACTGCCGGTCAATGCCGACGATGACGTAGTCAATGTCGTTGGGGTCTACCGAGTCCGGCTTGGTGACGGGCACCAGCCCCGCCGAGTCGCGCAGCTCGGCGACCAGGCCCGCTTCGCCGATGACGAATGCGGTCCGCCCCTCCGCCCCGCGCTGCTTAAGGTACAGGGCGGTGGCATAGGCGGACGTGAAGATGGCCGACTCTTCGGCCTCCAAACCATTCACGCGGGCGAGTTTCGCCTGGTAGTCCGCGCGGGTCTGGGCCGAGTTGTTGGTCAGGAAGTAGACGCGCTTGCCCGCATCTTGCAGGCGCCGCACGGCCTCGGCGGCATGTGGAATCGGAGTGCTGCCCAGATAGAGCACCCCGTCGAGGTCGAAGACGTAGACTGTGGCGGCCGAGAGCGAGTCGGCGGAGGAAGCGAGCGGATTTTGCACTCGCAAGTGTAGCACATCGGTCAGAAAGAAGTCAAACCGGCCCGTTGTTAACCTCGTGTTAACCTGGGGGGCGGGCGGCAGGGTTCAGGCCGCAGACCGCCGGGTAAAATACGCCTACAAAACGACCGAGACGCACGGGCGTCCGCATAGCACAGCGACATCACAACAAACCCTTCTGCGCGCGACTGGCAGGGGCCTAGAATGTAAAACCGACCATGGAATCCTCAATGGAAATAGACGTCAACCAGCGCGTTTTTGCGCTCCAGCACCTTGATTCGGGCGAGTACATCTGCCTGCTGCAAGAGGGCACCGATTATTTGGCCTGCTTCTCCGACGGCGACAGCGCCCTGGAGTTCCGCTCCTCGCTAGGCTTGCAGGAGCACGTTGACCTGCGCGCCATGACCCTGGACCGCAGCCCCTTCAAGCACTTCTGGCTGGACGGCGAGAACGTAGATATCCGTCAGGAACAGGAAGTCGCCAACTAGCGGCAGCGTGGATAGAGACAGAAGACGGCCCGCCCCCGACCGCATGAAGCGTTTGGAGGCGGGCCGTCGTGCGTGCGGGGCCGCCTGCGCCGGCCTTGAAAGGCCGGTCTACTAAAGGAGCAAAGGCGCTCCGCGCCTGAAGATCGGGTGAGGCCGGACGGCGTAGGGGCGCCGCTTGCCGCGCCCTCTTGCATCTTGCCGCGCCCTCTTCTCCTGCTCTGGTCCTCTCGTCAGCCCGTAGGGGCGCGATTCATCGCGCCCTCCTTGCCTTGGCCTGTTTTCCTTATCCCGTAAGCCCCTGTAGCGCTTTCAAGAACTCCTCACCCTCCAGCATCTCCACCTCATACCGCGCCCCTTCCTCAGCCATCGCGCCCAGCGCCTCCCGCGTCTCCGCGTCGGGCATGACTTTTCGGACGAATGCGCTCCCGAGAACCGCTTGCAGCCGCTCCCCGTCGTGATAGAAATACTCCTGCAACAGCGGCACGACCCGCCGATACCAGGCGAAGTGCAGGCCCTCCGCCGTCCCGACCCCCATCAAAGTAGCTGTGCCCGATTTGGTGATCCGGGTCCAGCAGCGCCTGCAAATTGATCCCCTCCATGTCCACCCGCAGCAGGGACAGGTCCGGCGGCATCTCGACGAACGTGAACCGCCGCCGCAGTGCCAGGTCCAGCAGGGCGATGCAGCGGTCCGCCGTGTTCAGCGTGCCCAGGATCGTCAGGTTCGGCGGCGCCAGGGCGGCCAGGTGGGGCGGGTCCCAGGCGAACGGGGCGGTCTGGTGCTCGAAAAGGGTGAGCATGATCCTCTCCCCGGCGCAAGCGCCGACCCTCCCCTCGGAGGGAAGGGTGGGTGAAAAGGGGTTAGGTGATCTTAATGGGAGCCTTGCCATGACCGGAGGGCCGCCGGGCAATACAGACGAACCTCTCTCTACCCACCCTCCCCTTGGAGGGGAGGGTCGGCGCTTGCGCCGGGGAGGGGTTCTAGAAGTGCAGCCCCGCCGAGACCACGACGCCGTCGGCGCGCTCGACGGCCTGGTACTTAGCGCTCAAAGTCAAAAGCCCGCCCGGCAGGCTGTAGCCAAGCTCGCCGTAGCCGCCGAAGCGTGTGGAGGTGCCGAGTTGGTCTACGAAGCTGCTATTGCGGTGCTGATTTATGAAGTAGTAGCCGGCGCCCCCGCCGACGTAAAGCCCCCCGCCCAGGCCGAACTGCGCGCCGGCTGTGACCGGGACCACTGTCGAGTGGCTGCCGGAACTGGAGCCGGTCTCGACGCCGACGCCGAGGACCACGCGCAGCGGCGTTGGGTTAGGGATGGGCAGGCCGTAGTGGAACTCGACATCGAGCTGCGTGCTCCCGCCTGCCGACTTGGCCGCGCCACTGGACGGGATGAAGACGCCCGCCGTGATGGCGTTCGGGCTGCCCAGAACCGGAAGGTCCGGGCCGGGCGCGGCCCAGGCCGCGCCCGCGCAGAGGGTCGTGGTGAGCGCGGCCAGCGCGCCTGTCAGTCGAAGGTTCATCGTGTTCTCCTTACGGTCATTTTGAGATGTGTTAGAACCGGGCCCCCAGCGCAAGGGCGGCGCCGCCCACCCGGTCCACCAGGCGAAACTGGGCGTTGAGGAAGAGTGTTTCGGTGACGTTGTAACCGGCCTCGGCGTAGGCACCGGGGCGTGCGAAGGCATGGATGCCATTTAGGTCCGCCCCGTAAATCCCCGCTCCGACGCCCGCATAGGCGGCCTGAGCGGCCAGGGGCGAACGCCGGCCGGTCAGGCCATAGGCCAGGCCGATCGTGCCGCTGATGAGGGTGGAGCCTTCGCCCCGGCTGCTGTGGGAGGCACTGATCCCCAGGACGGTGCGCGATACCGCTGCCGGCTTGGCGGGGAACGCATAGCGGACATCCAGAATCGGTAGGCCGCCCGTAGCGCGGGTGCGCGTCTCTGAAGAGGACGGCACGAAGACGCCGAGGCTGATGCTGACCGGCTTGGACGTCTGCGCGTGTGCCGCCGTCGTCGGCATGAGCAGGAGAATGACTGGGACGAGGCTTCTCATGGTGCGGCTTTTCATAGCTGTACCAGCCGGACCGTCTCCATGCCGTCCACCTTGCGGATCTGTTCCAGCAACGCCTCGGGCGTGGGCGTGTCCAGCTTCAGCACCATCAGGGCGCCCTG
>JANOOM010000085.1:0-21212 GCA_031421335.1 Armatimonadota bacterium | reverse complement strand
GAGGTCTGCTCGGCTTGACTGCGCCTTTCCAGACTTCGACCCTTTAACCAAAGCACCATCCAATCATCCCACCTAACCTCCCAACCACCTTCTCACCCTACCTTCCCGTTTCGGGGTCGGGTGCAGTTGCGCCAGGGTCGGCGCTCGCGCCGGGGTGGGTTCCGATCTCCGGCGGCCACACCCCCGCCCGCGCCGGCGGCGCCTCATGCCCCGCCGGCTCAGCCTCGCTCTGCTCTCGCAGCCGCGCCGCCCGCCGGTTCCAGGCCCAGTGATAGGGCAGGCAGCAGGTGAAGAACAGCAGCGGCAGGCTCAAAAGAAGGCCCGCGAGCAGCAGGCGCGTGCCGGGATCGGCCACCATCGCTTGCAGCGTGGATAGGGTTTCGGAGGCGGACGGCGGCAGCGCGGAGTGGTTCGCCGCCGCCAGTCGTGGCAGCAGCGCGCAGAGCAAGACGACCAGCCCCAGCCCGAGCAGGCCCAGGGTGGTGAAGACCAGGAACAGCCGCGCCCAGACCCACGGCCGCATCGCCATTGCGCGGGGCGGGCGCAGGGGCAGCAGCGGCCCCCAGGCCCAATCCATGTCGCTCTGCCAGTTGAAGAAGCGCTCTCCCATCACGGGGCCGCGATTCCCTCCGGCCCTTGCGGCGTGGGCGGCCAGACCACGCCAGGCTCCACTGCGGCGGCAACATCCACTCCCGCCCCTTTCCGCCGCCACGCGCTGACACAGAGGCCCCAGCCCGCTGCCAGCAGCAATGTCCCGATGGCAGTGCTGATGACCAGTTCATGCATGCTGACGCCCATGTCCGCCCGGCCTGCCACGCGCAGGGCGGCGCGCAGGCCCTGCGAATGCACATCCCACGCGGCACTGCCCAGCGCGGCGGCATCATAAACGAAGTGCAGGGTCATGGCAGGAAAGATGGACCGTCCGCGCAGCACGATCACGGCCAGCAGGGCGCCCAATATCGCCCGCACCACGAACCCCGGCACATCGAAATGCGCGGCGGCGAAGATCAGCGACGCCACCCCGATGCCGGCCCAAACCGGCATCCTCTTGATAAGGGCGCGCTGGAGCGGGCCGCGAAACAGCAGCTCCTCGCTGAACGCCGCCGACAGCGGCAGGGCCAATATCATCACGAGGGGGTAGTGCTGGAGGAGCGGCAGCAAGAAGGCGTTGCTTTTCCCCTGCCCTGCCATGCTCTGCGGCCAAACATGGTTCTGGATCACGACCAGTGTCTGCACCCACGGCAGGAAGCCCAGTGCCAGCAGGACCGCCCCAACATATTCCATCCATCCCGCCCGCTTCCACGCGAACGCCTCGACCAGCTTTTGCCGCCCGATGACCGCCCACAGAAGGGCGGGCAGGGCGCAGCAAACTACCTCGCCGATGACCATGACAATGATAAGAACAATTCCGAACCAGGAGGGTAAGTTAGTAGGCATGGCTATTTCTTCGGCAGGGCGTCGGCGGAGAGGGAGGCGATGGGGGGCGGGGGCCAAATGCTTATGTCGGTGGCAAGAGCCGGTTGGGGCAGGCTTGCCTCACGGTTCAGGTGGTCGACGCGGCGGTTCCAGACCCATAGCTGCGGGAGGGACAGCAGAAAGCCTAGCACAACGGCGGGTAAAGTGAAATATCGGACGTAGTGACTGAAGTCCCAAAAGAACAGGGTGACTAGATTTCTCGCCAGCCCCGGCTGGGCTATGAGGTAGACCAAGGTAGCCCCGAAGATTGGCAGGAACCACAATGTCGCGCCCATGAATAGGCTATAGGCAGGAGCTAGTTTCAGCCACGTCCTGAACTTCACCTTCACATTTTTAGGGTACGAACTGGGTAAAAAGCCGGTGTCAAGTTGCCAAAGATAAAGGGATTCAAGGATATTCATGGTGGCAAAATTGGACTGAGTGATGTGGCCGCTTAAAAGCAGAAGCTTTCACTCCTGGGATTTCGCATAGTCCGCCAGCAGTCCGTAGCGGAGGCCGCGGGCGCTGAGGGTAAAGCGGTCGGCACCGAAGTAAGTCAGAAGGCAGTCAAGGATGAGGGCGCCTGCCACGATGACGTCGGCGCGCTTGGGTTCCAGACCGGGGATCTCGCGGCGCTGGGCCAGAGGCGCCTGCGCGAAGCGGCCCAGGGCGGCGGAGACATCGGCACGGGCGAGGGCTGCGCCATGCAAGACATCTGGGTCGGCCTTGGCCTGCCCCTGCGTGACGGCGGCGATGTTGACGGCGGTGCCGCCGATGCCGGCGACGAGCGGGGGGGCGTCGGGTCGGGGGAAGGTGTCAAAGGCGGCGCGGGCGAACTGCGCGGCTTGGTCCAGTTCGTCGGAGGTCGGCGGGTCGGAGTGCAGGAAGCGCTCGGTCAGGCGAACCGCCCCGATGTTCAGGCTCTTGTGCCGCCCCACCCCGTTTGCATCGCCCAGGATGAGTTCGGTGCTGCCGCCACCGATGTCGAAGACGAGCAGGAAGGCGTCGGCGGGGATATTTAAGGTGGCGTCGGACCGGACGGCGGCATACGCGAGCTGCGCTTCGCGGTCGCCGCTGATGATCTGGATGTCCACGTCGGCGCGCGCCTTCGCCTGGGCGATGAAGTCCGCACCATTGGCTGCATCGCGCAGGGCGCTCGTCCCCGCGCCTAGGACGGTCCCGGCGCCCTGCTGCCGGGCCTCGGCGGCGAAGCGGGCGATGGCATCGAGCGTCCGGGCCATGGGGACGTCTCCCAGGCGCTTAGAAGCGTCCACGCCCTCGCCCAGACGGGTGACATCCGACTGCTCGGAGACGACGGAAAGCGCGCCACTGTCTGACACATCGGCAACGGTCATCTTGGTGGAGTTGGTCCCGATATCAATGGCGGCGAGGCGCATGGTCTTTATCCTACTTGTTTGAGCTGGGCCGCCGGCGGCAGACCCGGCGTGAGCGAGAGGACGGCGTAGCGAAAGTGGCCGTCCCAGGAGCGGCCCAGGCTGCCGGGGTTGACCCACAAGACGCCGCCGACTTTTCGGACAAAGGGGGTGTGAGTATGGCCGCAGACGACGACCTTTGCGCTCGTCGTTTCGGCAAGCTCGGCAAGCCGGGCATCGGGCGTCCAACTACCCAGGCCCTCTTTGGAGCCGGGGGCGTAATGCGTCATCACGACGGCGACGCCGTCCAGAGTCAGTTCGACTTCGCTGGGCAGGGCGGCGAGCCACTGCCGGGTCTCGCCCGAGATGGCAACACTGTCGCGGCGGATAGCTTCATATTTCTCCGGCCGCGTCTTGCCCCACTTCTTGCGGTACTCGGCCTCGCGCTCGGGGAACTGGGCGACATTCTTATCGTAGTTGCCGCGCACGGTGACAATGCCGGGACGGGCACGCAGGAACCGGACGCAGGCTTCGGGCGCCTCACCGTAGCCGACGACGTCCCCGGCGTCGAAGACAGTCCGGTCGGTCAGCTCGGCAGACTCCAGATCCTGCCAGACGGCTTCGAGGGCGCCCAAATTGCCATGAATATCGCTGAAGACGCCGTACTGCACGGCCTCTACTCGCCCAGCGTCTTTTGGAGGCGCTTGCGGCGGACGCGCAGTTCCTCGACCAGCGCAGCCTGCTTTTTGGGCGTCAGCTTCTCGGCGGCCGCCGCCGCTTCGAGCAGGGCGGCGATCTTGTCCAGCGTCTTGACCGCCTCCTGCACCTGCGCCATCGAAAGCGTATCCGGGCCTTCGGCGAGTTCCGAGGCGACCGTGTCCAGCTTGTCGAGCTGGCGGTTTAGCGCTTTGTCGCGCGCCTTGCTGGGGATCGTCTTTTTCAGCTTGTCTGAGGCATCGCCGAGCTTCTGGAACACTTCCTGCACGCCCTGGTTGGCCGAAGCCAGAGCGGAAGCTGAGGCGCTTGTTTGGGGAATCGGGGTGGAAACGGCCACGTTCGGCATCTCGGCCTGCACAGCGAGCCACTCCTTGACGCGGGCGGCGTTGACCATGCCGACGCCTTTGACGCCGCCGATCTGCTCGACGCTCGCGGCCCGCAGATCGTCCAGGGTCCGCAGCCCCGCTTTGGCCAGTGCCTGCCGCCGGGTCTCGCCGAGATAAGGGATCTCCGGCAGTTCCGAATCAGCCGCATCGTTTGCGGGCGTAGGGGGGAGAGTTTTGCTCATGGGGTGGGTACAGTCTCCTCATCCGCCGCCGTCTCGGTCGGCTCCGGCTCGGCCTGGACAAGCACCTGCAAAAACTGGCGCTTGAAGCCCTGCTTTTGCAGCTTGTTCCAGGAGTTGATGAACTTGCGGTATATCTCCGCCCGCTCGGACTGCTGGTTCTGGATCAAACGTTCCAAGCCAACCCGGATCTCCGGGCGGTCGCCGACGCGGGCTTCCAAAAAGGCTTGCAGCAGGGGGCCGCGCACGTCCCGGTCGTGGATCTCGCCGATCTGCTCCTGGACGGACTTGACTTGATCATAGACTTTAGAAAAGTCCTTGCCGGAAAAGCAGGGCTGGAAGATCTCCAGGGTGTAGCGCAGGCGCTTGGCGGCGATCCGCATGTTGTGCAGCTCTTCGACGTTCGCCGGGTCGCTGATATAGGGCGCGAACTGGTATAATTCTTCCAAGCGGGTGTGCAGCATCAGGGGCGCATTGGAACGCAGCGACTCGTGCGGGTTGACGGCGTGCAGGGGGAGGGCCTTAGCCATGGGAAATGTCCTCCGTCACAAGCAGGTTGTGGAAGTCGCGCACGAAGTGGCTCTTTTCCAGCCGGTTCAGTTCCTTGATGAGCAGAACGCGCTCCTGGTCCCGCTCCCTTTGCAGGTGTTCGACGAAGGCGCGCAGGCCCACCTTCTCGCTCTCGGGGGCGGCTCCAATCGCAGCCTCCATGAACTCGATCTGGACGTCCGAGTCGCGCACCGCGCCCAGGGCATCGGTGGTTTTGGCGACTTCCTTCTCGGTGACGGCGAACGGCTTGGGCGGGAAGGCCGCCGCGAAGACCGAGAGGGCTGCGCGGAGGCGACGGGAGGCGACCCGCATATCGTGGAGGGCCTCGATATCGTCGCCCGCCCGCGTTCCCTCTAGATTCGACATCATCTCGTGGAGCTGCTGCCGGAGCGATGTGCGGGAAGCCTCGATAAAGGTTGCATCGGGGGCAATGTCATACGCTGATTTAGCCATGTGTGTCTGTTATTCTATCTCATCTGTCATTGTTTGTCAAGCGAGAATACCCTGATGTGTGTTATTACCCTGCTGACAGACTTCGGCACACAGGACGCTTTCGTGGGCGTGATGAAAGGCGTCATCAAGACCATCGCGCCCGCTGCCGACGTCATTGACCTGACACATCATGTCCTGCCGCAGGACATCAAGGCAGGCGCGTTTGTGCTGAAGACGGCGTGCCGATACTTCCCGCCGGGGACGATCCACCTGGCCGTCGTGGACCCTGGCGTCGGCGGCACGCGCCGGCCCCTGGCGGTGAGACTTGGGGATCACGTCTATGTCTGTCCCGACAACGGCCTTCTGTCTCATGTGCTGGCCGGGGAAACATTGACACAAGCGGTGGCGCTGGACAACACTCAGTACCACCTGCCGCAAAGGAGCCGGACGTTCCACGGGCGCGATATCTTCGCCCCGGTCGCCGCGCACCTCGCAAACGGTGTGCCGCTGGAAGCACTGGGAACACCGGCGGGCACATTGCAGACATTTCCGCTGTCTGCCCCTGTGGTGTCAGGAGACACGATCACCTGTCACGTCATTTACGCCGATGTCTTCGGCAACCTGTTCACGGACTTGACGGAAGAGCGCGCAGCGGGACAGTCTTTTGGGGTCGCTGAAGTGGGCGGCGCGGTCATTCGTGGCCTCTCGGACAGCTACAGCTCAGTGCCGGAGGGCAGTCCCCTCGCTCTGTTCGGCAGCAGCGGGCATCTGGAGGTCGCCGTGCGGAACGGCAGCGCTCGGCGGACGCTCGGGGTTGAGGTGGGAGAAAGAGTGACGGTCCGAACCCACCCCGCCGCAAGCGGCGGGGTGGGTCCACACCTATGAACAACCTCATCCCTTCCCCCACGCGCCTCGCCTACGGCGAGCGGCCCTTCCGGCGCGAGCCGGGGAGCGCGTCGCCCGACAGCGACATTTACCTCGCGACACCCGAAGAGCGGGCGGCGCCCATTCAAGCCGCCCTGGACGCGGGCATCACCTTCTTCCATGCCGCCTACGAGCGCGAGGCGGCATCTCTGGGCACCTCGCTCAAAAAGCTCGGCGTCCGGGAGCGGGTGACGGTCAGCACCACGGACGGCGACGCGCTGGACCGCTGCCCGGACACCGAGGGCGGGGCGGCGCTGGCAGTCCGGGGGGCGATCGCGCGCAAGCGAGAACTGCTCGGGGTTGACGTCCTGGACGTCTTCCTGCTGTACGACTTCCGCCCCGACGTCCACACCCCCGCCCGGCTTGCCGGGGCGCGGCGGGCGCTGGACGAGGCGAAGGTTTCCGGCCAAATCCGGCACACGGGGGCCACCTGCTACGGCGCTTATGACGCGCTGGCTGAGGCCATCATCAGCGGTACACTGGCCGCCGACGTTGTTCTGGCGCGGTTCAACTACTTGGACCAGGGGGCGGCGGGGCGACTGTTCCCGACCTGCCGCGCGCAGGGAGTGACCAGCTTGGCAGCGCAGTCGTTTTCCTGGCTCGGCGATGTGCCCTTCGTCCGCTTCCCGAACACCTGGCGGTTCCGCAATTTGACCAAGAACTTTTACGGGTTCACGGCGGCCCAGGCGCACATCTACTGGCTGCTGGCGCAGCCAAACATTGACGGCCTTTTGATCTCCATGCAGACGCCGGAGCAGGTGGCGGAGAACGTCGCAGCGACCCGGATTACCAAGACGCCATCGGGGCTGGAGTCGCTTTTCGATTCTTTCGTGGAGGCCCTGACCCGGACGCGCGAAGGCTGGCGCGGGCTGAAGCAGGACGAGCTGTGGGAATACCGGGCCGCCGCTGAGATGTACCTGGGCCGGAAACGCTGATACCGGGCGGGGCAGGAGAACGCGCGGCGCGTGTGGAAAGAAGGGCCATCCATTCGAGGAGGACACTTTCCCAATGAAGATCGGAATTTTCACGGCGCTGTTTCACGACAAGCCCATCGAGGAGGCGCTTGACATCATCGCCGCGAACGGCATTCAGGCCGTCGAGCTGGGCGCAGGCGCCTACCCTGGCAGCCGCCATTTAGACGACGCGGGCGGCGTCGAGACGCTTATCAAAGATGAGGGCGCGCGCAAGAAGCTGCGGAAGATGATCGAGAGCCGGGGCCTGACCCTGGACTCCCTTTCGGTCCACGGTAACGTCCTGCACCCCGACCGGACCATCGCCGACGACCACCACAAGGCGTTCGAGAACGCGGTCCTGCTGGCCGAGAAGCTGGACCTCTCGGTCGTCAACGGCTTTTCGGGCTGCCCCGGCGACGGGCCGCGCTCCAAGAACCCGAACTGGGTGACGTGCGCCTGGCCCGACGAGTTCCGGGATATCCTGGACTACCAGTGGAAAAAGGTCGCTATCCCCTACTGGAAGAAGCAGAACCGGTTCCTCAAAGAGCACAACATCAAGTTCGCCATCGAGGCCCATCCCGGCTTCCTGGTCTACAACCCCGAGACGATCCTCAAGCTGCGCGACGCGGCGGGGGCGCAGATCGGCGCGAACTTCGACCCCTCCCACTTCTGGTGGCAGGGCATTGACCCCATCGCCGCCGTGCGGGTATTGGGCACGGCCGGCGCCGTTTTCCACGTCCACGCCAAGGATACACGCGTGGACCCTTATAACACCTCCATCAACGGCACCCTGGATACCAAGTCCTATGCCGACATTTTAGGCCGGTCCTGGTCGTTCCGCGCCGTCGGCTACGGCCACACGCTGACCTGGTGGAAGGACTTCATTTCCAACCTCCGCATGATCGGCTACGACGACGTCCTCAGCATCGAGCACGAGGACGGCCTGATGTCCGCGCCCGAAGGCTTGAAGAAAGCCATGGAAACGCTGACGGCCTCGATCATCACCGAGAAACCAGGCGAGATGCTCTGGGCGAAGGAGTGAGCGAAGCCTGGTGAGGCATGGCGCGTGACCAGCCCTGGAAGGGCCGGCTTACTAACGGATTGAAGCCGCTCCGCGGTTGAAGAGGGGTCTGTCGCAGCCCGTCCCCAGCCGTGGAGCGGCTTTGCTCCGCTATAGGCCGGCCCTTCCAGGGCCGGTACTCTGTTGGTTTAGCCGTCTGGCGTGTCAATCAGCAGTTGCAGAGGCTCGACAAGTTCCGGTAGATAGCGGGCCTTCCAGGTCTCGTCAATCAGACCGACATCGAGCATGTCGCGCAGGTGTACTCTGTCTATGGTGCGGAATGCCGTCAGTTTTACTTGAACAAGGGCAGTCAAGGTAAGGACCTGAAGGCCACAGACTTGCTCTGAAGAGGAGACAGCTGGATTTGCCAGAAGTTCTGCCTCGCGTACCTTCTCCTCGGCGAACAACAAGCGAACACGGGTCCTCGGGCTACCATCTGACCTGTCCAGGAACAAGTCAGGCTGAGACGGGACGGGGATGAACCCAACGCTTTCCAGTATCGCCGTCACTCGGATGGTGTCTACGCGGCTGGCGAGAAGGTCAACATTGGGTGTGTTCCGTTCTCCGCCTCCGCCGTGGCTCTCAACCCAAGCGTAGACCGCATTACCGCCGATGACCGCGTAGCTGATCTGAGCGCGTTCAAGCGCCCGACTCGCCCGCCGCAGGCGCTCATGGGCCGCCTCCACGGCGGCCACGATCCTCTCCCAGATTGCCTCCCCATCAGTGAGCAGTTCAAGCGGCAGCATGGAAGCAGTCTGTCCTATCTGACCGCCGCTTCCAGCAGCGTCAGCGTCCCGGCGCCGGCGTCGAGGCGGGCGCGGACGCCGAGTGGGAGGGCATAGTTAGGGGTGACGTGGCCGAAGGGGAAGCCGAGCACGGTTGGCTTGCCGTAGGGGATGAGGAGGTCGGACCAGATCTGACGCATCGGCAAAGCGTGGGCATCATCCGCGTCGGTCGCTTGTCCGACGATGAAGCCGGCCGCGCCGTCTAGAACGCCTGCCTGGGCAAGCTGCGCCAGCATCCGCTCGATGCGGTGGGGGGCCTCGCCGATGTCCTCGATGAGCAGCAGCTTCCCCGCCGCGTTTATTTGGTAGGGTGTTCCTAATGTGGCGACGACGAGCGAGAGGCAGCCGCCACAGAGCGCGCCTTCGGCGGTGCCGGGGACGAGCGTGTCGGGGGCGGCGCCGGGCACGAGGCCAGCCGGGGCGGGGTCTTGCAGGAGGCGTAACTGCCAGTCCAGGACGTCCGGGGCCAGTGCGCCAAGCTCGAAGACCAGCGGCCCGTGCAAAGCGACCGCGCCGACTCGCTGAGTCAATGGAATGAGCAGGGAGGTGGTGTCGGAATAGCCGATGAGCATCTTCGGCGGCAGAGCGGCCAGGGCAGCCCAGTCTAGCAAGGGCAAAAGGCGGAGGGAGGAAGACCCGCCCCGCGCGCACCAGAGTACGTCAACGGCGGGGTCGGCGTAGGCGGCGGAGAAGTCGGCGGCGCGGGCGGCGGGCGAGCCGGCGTGGTGGCCGTCACGGTCACGAACGTGCGGTGCGACGATGACCCGAAAGCCCCGTGCTTTCAGCGCGGCGATGCCGGCGTCGAGCAGATCAAGCTCGACCGGGCTGGACGGGTTGACGATGCCGACCGTCCCACCGGGCGGCAGGGCGCGGAGGAGGCGCACTAAATGCCCTCGCCGGCGAGGTTTTCATCCGGGCAGGGTTCCCAGTGGTCAGCGCACATCTCGTCGAACTGCACCGAAAGCGGTTTCTCGGGAATCTTATCCCAGACCGTGTCTAGGGCGCGCAGCAGGCGGTCGGGGTGCTGCTCCTCTTCGACCAGTTCCAAGCGGCACTTGACATCTTCAATCTCGCGCAGGGCGCGGCGGATGATCTCGCCCATCGGGTCGGCGTTGCCCAGGGCCTGGTCCATGACCTGGGCCGTGGTGCGTTCCGAGATATGCTTGCCGTCCTGGACCAAAATGCGGCCCGGTACGCCGACGACACTCGTGTTAGATGGGACGTCACGGGTCACGACGGCGTTTGCGCCGATGCGCGCACCGTCGCCGACGGTGATGTTGCCCAGGACCTTGGCACCCATACCCAGAAGGACATTGTTGCCGACTGTCGGGTGCCGCTTGGTCTTTTCGAGCGAGGTTCCGCCCAGGGTCACCTGATGGTACATGAGGACATCATCGCCGACGACCGCCGTTTCGCCGATCACGACGCCCGCGCCGTGGTCAATGAAGAAGCGCCGCCCGATGGTCGCGCCTGGGTGAATCTCGACGTTCGTCAGGAACCGGCTCCACTGCGAGACCAGGCGAGCGGGCAGGAACCACCCGCGCCCGTAAAAGCTGTGGGCGATGCGGTGGTGGAACAGCGCCCAGAACCCGGCGTAAGTCAGCACCTCGGCCAGCGAGCGCGCGGCGGGGTCCTTCTCAAAAATCGTGCGTATGTCTTCTCGAAGATGGCGGAACAAGAGAATCTCCTCCCGATTGTACGACCTATGAACCCATATCGTGCCCGAGGAGTTCCCCTTTCTTCTTCCCAGATCTCTGTGTCTCCAATCGCTTGACACAAGCGGCTATGCTGGGTATGATGGTGAATGGATTACCAATTTATTCAATGTTCAGGACACTTTGCAGCGAGAAACGCCAAGATACGATACACATGAGGCCATCCTGGACGCCGCCCAGCGCCTGCTGACACGTTACGGCTACGGCAAAATGACCATGAGCGATCTGGCCCAGGAAGCCGGCATCGGGGTCGGCACGACTTACCTGCACTTTCCGGGTAAAGCCCAGGTGGCCCTCGCTGTGGTGACGCGCGAGAACCTGCGCGTCGTCGCGGAGCAGCGTAAGATCGCCGCTTCTTCCGCCCCGGTCACGTCCCGCCTGCGGGACGTGCTGACGATCCGGGTGCTGATGCGCTTCGAGCGGCTCCGGCAGCAGAAACACTCGCTGGCGGAGCTGAAGCCCGCCATCCAGCAGCAGAAAGGTCTGGCGGAACAAGCAGCAGCATGGCGGGAGCAGGAAGCACAGATCGTGGTGGCTCTCCTCCGGGAAGGCGCGGAACACGGCGAGTTCGAGATCAGCGACGCCGAAAGCACAGCGGGCGCGATGCTGTGGGCGACCGAGGCGCTGCTGCCGAGGAACCTGCGGCAGCAGGATCTGGAGCCGCCGTATTTGGTCCCGGAGCGCGCCCATGGCATCGTGGCCCTGCTGCTGCGGGCGGTCGAACGGCGCGAACCGGGCGCTTGACTTTGGGCTATGCGGCGGGCATAATGGGTGGGTTAAGTATGCGGTGTATGATTTACATGAATGTTTCCATTCTTCATGCGCTCTTCATCTTTGCAGGAGACAATACCCATGAGTAAGCCCGACGACAAAAACTTTTCTCTGAAGGACCACTTCTACGGCGCGGCAACCGTCGGCGAGCGCGGGCAGATCGTGATCCCCGTGGAGGCGCGTAAGAAATATAACATCGAGAGCGGTGACAAGATTTTGATCATGGGCGCCCCACACGAGAAGGGCCTGATGCTGGTGAAGATAGACGCGATGCGCGAGTTCATGCTGACTTTGTTGTCGGATTTGCAGCATCTGGAGCGCGAAATTCACGACGACGTTAAGGCGGAGGAAGCGGCTTCTTGAAACGACGGACACGACTGACACCACGTGGCGCGGCGGGCCTCGGCGCTGCCTTTCTGGCCCTTGTAGCGGCTCCCTTGGCGGCGCAGGCGCCTGCCCCCCTTGTTCCTCCGCTCGGGCCGCCCGCCACGGCCCCCCCAGCGTCGGCCATCCCTCCAATCGCGGCATCCTCGGTACCGGCTCTCACGAGGACGCTGACGCTCGACCAGGTGCTGGCAATCGCCCTGAACAACAACTCGTCCGTGCGCCTCTCCCGCGAGAAGGTGATCAAGTCGCAGCAGCTCATTTATGAGGCGAACGCCGGCGGGCTGCCGCAGGTGCGCGTTGACCTCGTGGACACTTACTCCACCAACAAGACATTCGGCACGGCAGCGGGCGGCAACAACGCGACCGGGACACTGCCGGGCGGCGGTCAGATCCCCGTCATTATAGACCAGGGCGGCGGCAACACCGGCGCCGTCACAAGCAGCGGCGGCGGCGGCACAGCGACCGGGGCGGGTTCAAGCTCGCTTTCCACCGTCAACACCAATGGCTCCGGGACGAGCGGCACGGGGAGCACCAACTCGATCCCGTCGAGCACCACCTTGGGCACGGGCGGGACCACGGGGACGGGCGGCACGGGGGCGACGGGGACCGGCACGACCGGGGGCACGTTCGGCACGACCGGGCCGACGACGGGCGTCGGGGGCGCGACGGGACACGTCCGCAGTGCGGGAGCCGAGCCGTCCGACCTGCCGCCGATCATGCAGAGCCTGGCATCGGCCTCTCAGGGCCAGGGCGTCACTAAGTCCGTGCAGCCCACCCCCCACGACACGACGGGGACCGGGCAGCAGGCTGGGAACGGGTCGCTCAACACAAGCACTGGGGGCTACAATAACAACTACAGCGCCCGCGTCAGTATCACGCAGGGCATTGACCTGTTCAAGCTCGTGCCCGCCGCCCAGGACGTGGAGCGCATCACACGCGACTTCTATCTCACCGACCTGAACCGCATCCAGAACGAGACCACCCTGTCGGTCAAAGACCAGTTCTTTAACGTTTTGCGCGACCAGGCCCAGGTGAGCGTTTACGAGCAGCAGGTGGCCGCCGACACCGAGAGCGTCCGGGTCACGCAGGCGCGCGTCACAGCGGGCGCGGCGGCCGAGTACGATCTGCTGACCACCCAAACGACGCTCTCCAACGCCCAGCAGCAGCTTTCCTCGGCCCGCAACACGCTGCGGCTCGGGCAGGTCAACCTTAACAACCTGCTGGGCGCCGGCCCCGAGGAGGTCATCGGCCTCCAGGAGCCGCCGACACCGCCGCTGACCCAGACCTTCAGCACGCCACTCCTGACACGGACCGCGTTCGCGCACCGCCCCGAGCTGAAGCAGGCCGACAACAATATCGTCATCGCCCAGAAACTGATCAAGCTGGCCGGCGTCGGCCTGTTGCCCTCCCTGAGCATCGTCGGCAGCGGCAACCACAGCGGCAACGTCAGCGGCACCTCGCCGCACGACACGGCCAGCATCTCGGCCGTCATCGGCATCCCCCTTTACGACGGTGGGACCACACGCGCTAAGGTCGAGGAGGCCCGGTCGGACCTGCGCTCGCAGCTTATCACGCGCGACCAGCTCCGCGAGAACGTCTCCATCGAGATCTTGCAGGCGCTCTCGAACATCAACGACGCCCAGACGCGGGCGGCCTCGGCCGGCCAGGGCGTGACCCAGGCGACGGAAGCCTACCGGCTCGCCACCGTCCGCTACCAGAACGGCATCGGCACGATCCTGGACGAAGTCAACGCGCAGGCGCAGCTCGCGCAGGCGCGAACGAACCTGCTCAACGCCCAGTATGATTATCAGACGTCCCTCGCGCAGCTCGTGCGCGGCATCGGCGGACGCTAAGGAGTTACCGTTACTATGACGACGAAACGCGCCGCCCTCGGGCTGGCGGGTCTTTTGCTGATGGGGGCCATGGCCGGCGCGGGCTGCGGGAAGAAGCAGGACGCCGCGCGCAAGCCCGGCATCGGCGACCCCGGCGGCTCCATCCCCGTCCAGGTCGCGCCCGTGCAGACCGGCACCATCGCCTCGACCGTAGCAGTCACCGGCAACATCCAGGCCCTCCAGGACGTCCAGCTTTCGGCCCGCGCGGCCGGGCGCGTCCTCGCCGTCAATTTCCGGGAGGGGCAGATCGTCCGGGCCGGCCAGATCGTCGTCCAGCAGGACACCACCGATTTGCAGGCGAACGTCCGGCAGGCCCAGGCGAACATCGCCCAGGCCCAGGCGAACGTTTCTTCCAACCAGGCCAAAGTGTCCCAGGCGCAGACCAACTACACCCTCCAGGTCCAGACCGCCAAACAGGCCGTCGCCCAGGCGAAGGCGCAGGTGGCGAGCGCCCGCCAGAACTACTTGAAGATCAAGGGTGGGTCGCGCCCGCAGCAGGTCTTGCAGGGGAAAAGTCAGGTCGCCCTCGCCAAAGCGAACCTGGACAACGCCCAGACGATCCTGACCCGCAACCAAAGCTTGTTCTCGCAGGGGGCCATCGCTAAGGCCGACCTGGACACCGCCCAGACCAACTACGCGGTCGAGGAGCAGACCTACCAAAACGCGCAGCAGGCCCTCTCGCTGACCCAGGCGGGCGCGCAGACCGAAGACGTCGCCGCCGCGCTGGCCCAGCTCCAGCAGCAGCAGGCGAACCTGAGCACAGCCATCGCCAACCAGCAGCAGATCCAGGTGCGTCAGCAGGATATCCTGGCCGCCCAAGATGCCGTGCGGCAGGCCAAGGCCGCTGTGCAGCAGCAGCAGGCGACGCTGGCCTTCAACCAGCAGCAGGTCGCCAACGCCTTCATCCGCTCTCCCATCAACGGCATCGTGGCCGCCCGCGAGGTCGAGCCGGGCCAGGTGGCCTCGCCCGGCACCAACCTAATGCGGATCGTCGAGCTAGGCTCCGTTTACTATGAGCCGACCATCTCGGAGACCGACTTCGCCAGCACGAGTGTCGGCAACTCGGTCTCGGTGCAGGTAGACGCACTACCCGGCAAGACCTATCAAGGCAAGGTCAGCGCGGTCTACCCGGCCGCCAGCGCGACGAACCGCGTTTTCTCGCTGCGCGTCACGGTCGCAAACCCCGGCGAGCTGCGGCCCGGCATGTTCGCGCGCGGCTCGATCACCACGCGCATCGCCCGCAACGTCCCGGTCGTGCCGGCGACGGCCCTGGTGCCTCTCGCCTCGCAGCAGGGTTTCCAGTCCAACACCAGCAGCGACGAGCCGATCGCAGCCGGCCTGCAAACGTCGGCGCAGCAAGTGGTCGTACTCGGCCCGAACAATACGGCCCTGCCGCGCCCGGTGAAGATCGGCATCCAGAACCAGCAGCAGGCGCAGATCACGAGCGGCTTGCAGCCTGGCGAAAAGATCGTCATCGTCGGCCAGCAGGGATTGAAGGCCGGTGACAAGCTGACCATCATTGACGCGAATGGGAACCCGGTCGGCGGCGGTGGGCGAAGGCACCAGACGGCGCAGTCGTCTCAATGAGGTGCCAGAGGCAGGTGAAGGACGAGTGAATGAATTCACTCGCTCCGCGCAGGACCTGTCCAGGGGACAGAAGAGAAGACAGAAGAACAGCTGGAGAGCCGCCTGCGGACAAGCGTTCCTGAGAACCCACTCCCTTGTCCTCTGGACAACTCTGAGCGGAGCGAGTGAATTCATTCACTCGTCTTTCGCGCCCGCTGCTTACAGCGCAAAAAACGCTACGCGACTGCTCCGAGGATATTAGACAGGACTTAAACTATGGGTGCAACACGACTGGCGATCAATCGCCCGATCGCGATCTTGATGGTGGTGGCGGCGTTCCTCGTGCTGGGCATCGTCAGCTATTTGCGGCTGCCGGCCGAGCTGAACCCGAAGGTGGACTTCCCGGTCGTTTCGGTGAACACCACCTACGCCGGGACCAACCCGCAGGAGATGGAAACGCTGATCACCAAACCGATCGAAGACTCGATCAGCGGCGTCAGCGGCCTGAAACAGATCGACTCGACTTCGCAGTCGGGCGTCTCGGTCGTCCGGTGTACATTTTACTTCGGGACGAACCTCGACACGGCGGCGGCGGACGTGCGGCAGAAGGTGGACGCGGTCCGAAAGCGGCTGCCAATCAACGCGGACAGCCCCAGCGTCGCCAAGCAGGACAACTCCTCCCAGCCCATCATGTACATCTCCATGAAAGGGAACCGCAGCCCGCGCGACCTGCGTGTGCTGGCCGATAACGTCGTGTCGGAGCGGCTCCAGCAGGCCCCCGACGTTTCCGCCGTCAACGTCTTCGGCGGCGAGCAGCGCGAGATCCGGGTCTCGGTCCACGCCGCCCGCCTGGCCGCCTTCGGCGTCACCATCGGCCAGGTCGCCCAGGCGATCAACCAGGCCAACCAGAACGTTTCGGCGGGGTACATCCAGACCGACAAAGAATACGCCTCCATCCGGTTCCTCGGCGAGTTAGCCTCGGTGAAGGAGCTGCAAGACCTTTACATCAGCCTGCCGGGCAGCGGCACGAACAGCCTGTCCAGCGGGGCGGCCGCCCCCGCCGGGGCCGGGGCGGCGGGCACCCGGTCCGTGCGCCTCTCGGACATCGCAACCGTGACCGACACGACCATTGAGCGGACGGTCGAGAGCACGCTGGACGGGCAGGACGCGGTCACGCTGACGATCCAGAAGACGAGCGACGGCAACACGCTCAAGGCCACCGACGGCGTCAAGGAGCAGCTCAAGGCCGTCAAGACGTTCCTGCCGCCCGACGTGAACTTCGTCGTCACCCGCGACGACTCGACAAACGTCCGCGACAACCTCAAAGACGTCGTCGTTTCGCTC
This sequence comes from Armatimonadota bacterium, assembly GCA_031421335.1. Taxonomy (GTDB): domain Bacteria; phylum Armatimonadota; class Armatimonadia; order Armatimonadales; family Capsulimonadaceae; genus JANXMY01. Next base: position 4,724 of record JANOOM010000085.1, on the reverse strand, counting down.
TGCATCGGCGCGCTGCTGGCGACTCTGATCGTCTTCCTGTTCCTGCACAACTTCCGGGCCACGGTCATCGTCGCCATCGCCATCCCGACCTGCGTCATCGCCACGTTCCTGCCCATCGCCGCCTTCGGGTTCACACTGAACTCGCTGACGCTGCTCGGCCTGTCGCTCGCCATCGGCATTCTGATTGACGACTCGATCGTCGTCATCGAGAACATCTCGCGGCACCTGGCGATGGGCCAGGAGCCGAGGGAGGCCGCCATCGCGGGCCGGAGCGAAATCGGTCTGGCGGCCCTGACGCTGACCGCCGTGGACCTGGTCGTCTTCATCCCCATCGCCTTCATGGGCGGCATCATCGGCGAGTTCTTCCGCTCCTTCGGCGTTTCCATCTCCGTCGCGGTCCTGATCTCGCTGTTCGTCTCGTTCACACTGACGCCGATGCTGGCCTCGCGCTGGTTCCGCAAGGGTGAGTCGCTGGAAAGCACCGGCGAGGGCCGGCGCGGCTTCGCGGCGGCCTTCGACCGCGGCTACCACCGGTTCGAAAACTTCTACCGGAACATCCTGCGCGCCTTCCTGCGCTACCCTTGGATCGTGGTCGGCGTCGGCAACGCCATCCTGATCGTCGCAGTCATCGTGATCTTCCCCAAGCTCGGTTTCCGCTTTTCGCCCGCCCAGGACCAGAACCTAGTGTCGGTGAGCGTCCAGGCCCCGGCGGGTACGGCGCTCCCCGTCACCAAGGGCATCACCGACGAGATCGAGCGCCGCATCCGGGCCGACAAGGCGCTGGACGGTGACATAAAGTACCTCCTGACTTCGGTCGGGCGCAACTCGTCGGGCGGCGCGGGGGCGGGCGATACCGGCACCCAGTACGCCCAAATCCAGGTCTCGCTCTATGACAAGGCCGCGCCGCTGGACCGGTTGGAGTTCTGGAACAAGCACACCGGCCTCGACACCCTGCGGAACGAGTCGGACTCCGACGTAGCAAAGAAGATCCGTCAGCTCGTCAAGACCATTCCGGGCAACGGCAGCAGCCTGAAGATTCAGGCGTCCGAAGTCAACGGGTTCGGCGGCGGCGGCGCCCCGCTCACCATCAGTATGGTGGGCACCGACTTCACCCAGCTCCTTCATGCCGCCACGTTGGTGCAGGGCGTCGTGGACAAGACGCCGGGCACTTACGGCAGCGACATCTCGTTCAAGGCCAGCCAGCCGGAGGTCCAAGTGCGCCTGGACCGGGTCCGTGCCTCCAAATATGGCCTGAGCGTCAGCGACGTCGCTACAACGGTCTCGGCGGCATTACAGGGCGACATCACGGCCCAGTTCCGCGACCCGAAGGATGCCAACGAATACAACATTGACGTCATCCTGGCGAAGTCCGAGCGCCAGAGCATCTACACGCTGGGGAATATCCCGGTCGGCTACCAGAACGGCAACCCGATCCCGCTGGGCGATGTCGCCAACATCAGCCTCGGCGCCGGCCCGACCCGCGTGGACCGCTTGAACCGGCTGCGCCAGGTGTCGGTCACGGCTTATCTGCTGCCCGGCACGCAGATCAACAACATCCGCTTCAAGAACATTGATCCGGAGCTGAAGAAGCTCGCAGACGGGGGCAAGCTGGGCCAGATCTCTTATAGCTGGGGCGGCGAGGCCCAAACCTCCTCAGACGAGTTCCCGTATCTGATCCAAGCCGTTTTGCTCGGGATCATCCTCTCGTACATGCTGATGGCGGCCTTGTTCAACAACATGCTGTACCCGCTGTCGGTCATGCTGACCTTGCCGCAGGCACTGGTCGGCGCCCTGGCCGCCCTGCTGCTGACCGGGACGCCGTTCTCGCTGATCACGGCCATCGGCGTCATCATGCTGAACGGCATCGCTACTAAGAACGCCATCTTGATGGTGGACTACACCAACACGCTGCGCGCCCGCGGCTACAAGCGCCTGGACGCCATCCTGGAGGCGGCCCCGACCCGGCTGCGGCCCGTCCTGATGACCTCGTTCGCCATCGTCTTCGCGACGCTGCCGACGGCGGCGGCCCTGGGGCGCGGCGCGGGCTTCCGGCAGCCGCTGGGCATCACGGTCGTCGGCGGCGTTATCGTCTCGACGTTCTTGACCCTGCTGGTCATCCCCAGCGTTTATCTGCTGTTCGACGACTTCGCCAACTGGTTAGGCCGGGTCATCTGGCACCGCCAGATCCCCGATGAGGCGCTGGCCTACGGCGGCACGGACCGGAACGGCAGCGGCCCGAGCGGAGGTCCCGGCGGTACGCGTGGCGGGGGCCGCGCGCCGGGCGCCGAGCCGGGCGAGGCCGCCGACACGGCCCGCCATCCGGAGCCGCTCGACTGACAGGCTGAACACGAAGAAGCGCCCCACCGGACAATTGTCCGGCGGGGCGCTTTTTTCATCAATCGGCCTGCGTTTTACAGGTCCTTGTCTTTGTCATCTTCCAAGTCGTCAGTATTGATGTCCATATCGGCATCCTCGTCGATCTCGTCCATCTCGGCGGCGTCCATGTCCGCTTCCGGGTCAGCATCCACGACGGCGACGGCGGCGACGGGCGGCTCGAACCGGGCGATGGCCCGTGAGGGCCGTTTGGGGCAGTTAGTACAAGTGAATTTTACTTTTGCGGTCGCAAGCCACGAGGGGACTCCCCTGAACGTGGCCCCGCAGTCAGTACAGCGTATCGCTTCCGATGGCATTGTCTTTTTGGTCCTCGATGTTCCCGGCGGTCACTCTTTTCAACAGCCTGTTCGCCTAGATGGTTCGCGTTTCTTCAGTCTTATCCGCGCTGCTGACTGTCACGGCGCGTCCGCCGGTCTCCTCGGCCTTTGCAGCCGTAGGCTTCAGCCCGAGGTGTCCCGGTTTTTTGCGCTCCGCGCTCGGTTTGCTGTCGGCCGGGGCGGGGGTCAGCACTCCGTTCAGTACCATCAGCGCACCGATGACGAGGTAGCACCACGCCTCCTTGCCAGTGACCGGCTGCCCCGGATCGTAAACGAAGCGCGGACCCATGACGAGGCCGACGATCCCTAGAACGATCAGGGCGGCACCGATGACGGTGAAGGTACTCAGCCAGCGGGACTTCAGCATAAAGTGGTTCCTTGTGATCTTTCGCAAACGCGCCGTTAGTATACACTATCCGGGCGCGTTTCGAGTCGAGCGTTTTCTCAGTCTACCGTGCCCCACTCAACGAAAGTTCCGTCCGCCAGTCGCACGAGGGCCGCGCCGGACGGGGTCAGCCCAATCAATTCCGCTTGCAGCCCCCCCCGCCACACGGCCGCGCCGACCGCGAGACGCCTGCGGCACTCTTCCAGTATCGGCTCGAAGCCATCCTGGCGCCATTCTTCTTCCCGCCGCGATAGGGCCAAGCCCACGGCGCTGATGACTCGCTCGACTTCGCAAGGGAGGCCGGTCACTAGTCGCATAGAGGTGGGCGGATAAACGAACTCTTCCGCGCCGACGAACCGCTCTTGGTTGACGTTGACACCGATGCCGAGGACTGCCGCGGCCCGATCGGCAGGACCGGCGGTGCCGACCTCCACCAAGATGCCGGCCGCCTTGCGCCCTTCCAGCAGAATGTCGTTCGGCCACTTGAGGCGAGGGTCAAAACCACCGAGGGACGCCAGCGCATCCGCGACGGCGAGGGCGACGACGAGGCCGAGTTGTCCGGCATCCGCCCCTTGGTGCAGTTGGTAGACGAACGACATCAGTGCGCTCTGCCCCCACCCCGCCTGCCACTGATGCCCGCGCTGTCCACGCCCGCGCGTCTGGAACTCCGCCGTGACGAGGGCGCCGGAGGGGGCCGGGTCATCGGGATCACGCACCCAGTCGCGGGCGAGGTCGTTGGTCGAGCCGCACTGCGCGACGTGCCGGTGCGGGGTGCCGAAGGTGGTCATCAGTTCCTCACTCGGCTTCTCGCGGGCGGTTGAAACCGCGCCAACAAGATCACAAAGTCGCCCTTCGGCGACTCGGACTCAGGGCCCATTCCTAACCTGCGGAGGCAGGTTTTGCGCCTTTGTTGGCACGGTTTCAACCGCCCGCTCCGGTCACTCGTCAAAATCCAGCGAAATGTCAAGCGCGGGCGCCGAGTGCGTCAGCGCGCCGATGCTCAGGACGTCAACGCCTGTCGCCGCGACTTCGGCCACGCGCGACTCGGTCAGCCCGCCCGACGCCTCCGAAATCGCCCGCCCGCCAATGATCCCGACCGCCCGTCGCATCGTCTCGGTGTCCATGTTGTCCAGCAGGATAATGTCCGCGCCCGCCCGCAGCGCCTCCTCCACCTGCGCCAATGTGGACGCCTCTACTTCGATCTTCATCGTGTGTGGGATATGGGCCTTCGCCCCTGCCACGGCGTTCCCAATGCCACCGGCTGCCTTGATGTGGTTGTCTTTGATCAGAACGCAGTCATACAGCCCGAGCCGGTGGTTGAACCCACCGCCCGCCCGTACCGCATATTTCTCTAATGCCCGCAGGCCCGGCGTCGTCTTGCGCGTGTCCACGATGTGGGCGTTCGTCCCCGCCACAAGAAACACATAGTGCGCCGTCGCCGTGGCGATGCCCGACAGCCGCTGCATGAAGTTCAGGGCCACGCGCTCCGCCGTCAGCAGCGCGCGGGCGTCCCCGGACACGGTGGCGAGCGGCGTCCGCCCCTCCCCCACCCGGTCGCCGTCCTTGACGTGCGCCGACCAAACGGCGTCCGGATCGAGCAGTTGGAACGCCAATTCCCCGATCGCCAG
>JANOOM010000084.1:0-1768 GCA_031421335.1 Armatimonadota bacterium | reverse complement strand
CACAGTAGGCGTCCAGGCGCTCCCCCGCCCACTGGTCGGCGGAAACGCCCTGCGGACGCGCGGCGGCGGGGACGCCGCCGGGCCGGCTGCGCGAAATGGCGCTGATGGCGATGCCGACCAGGCTGCCGATGAGCGAAGTGGACTGCGCGCGCATCAGGTCGCCGCAACGGGCGAGGGCCAGGCGCAGGGCCAGGCCCTCCTGGGGCCGTCCGTCCTGCTCCGCCTGCACGGCTTTGACGGCGACCAGGCGGGTGGCGGAGCGCAGGCCCTGGTAGTGCGGGAACAGGACGGCGGCCGCCGTCGCCATGCGGCTGATGCCCTCGCGCCCGCCGAAGGCGGCTTCGGAGATGCGCCAGTGCCCCGTGACCTCGTCGCCGCTGTACTCCCGCCACCCGTGCTCCCGACCGGCCCGACCGACGGCGGCCAGGCCCGCCTCGTCCCGATGGGCGGCGAACAGGCCGACGGCGCGCATGAACGGGAAGTAAGCGTTGTCCGGGTCCAGGCGCTCCCCCGCCGCCGCGTCGGCGTCGAACGCGGCCAGGTCGGCGGGGGCATTGCGACCCCCTTCCGGGGGTGCGGGAGGCACCGGGACGCTTGACAGCAGGTTCTCCTCGGGGCGCCTCAAATGGACCTCGCCCTGCATCGCGTACCGCAGGATGTTCGCGCGTAGGGAAGGATTGTCAGGGAAGCGCGCCACCAGCGACCGCGTGTACTGGACCGACGTCTGCCCTTGATAGTCCGTCTGCCCGCCGAGCTGCACAGGGTAATCTTGGGCGTGGCTTCGGACGAATTCCTGTTGCCCCGGCCCAGCGATGAGCAGGCCAGGAAACGCCTCCAAACGCACCAGCCAGCGCGTCGGCGGCGTGAGGAGCAGGGCGGCCAGGATGAGAACGGCGACGGCAGCATAAGCGAGGGAGCGCGATTTCATGCTGACACTAACGGGCGTCGGGCCTGGAACGGTTCGCCCCTCCTCGATCTCAATGTTTTACTGCACCGGGCCGGGCCACGGCTTCCCCATCTGCGCGGCGAGGTACGGGCCTTCATCGTGGACCTCGTGCCAGATCTGCACATTGACCACGCCTTCCTGCCGCACCGTGCCCAGCAGCAGGCCGCCCCAGACCAGCAGCAGGAGGCAGGCTAGAGGCAGGGCGGCAGAGGCGAAGCCCCGAACCAGCCCGGTCGAAACGGGTGCGCGCCGGACGAGGGCGATGACGCCCGAGACCAGCAGCAGCAGCAGTGGGGCGGCGGACACGGCGGCGAGGGATAGCCGCCACACCAACGCCTGCCGGGCTTCGGCAGCATCCCCCCCGCCCGACAGGTTCAGCAGCGAGTCTGTGCCATCCATGATGTCTGGGAGGCCCCCGGCCTGCCATACCAATAGATGCCAGAGGCCGGACAGACCCGCGCCCGACAGGAGCAGGATGCCCGGTGCCCACAGGATGCCCTGCCGGCGCCAAGCGGGCATGCGGAGCAGCGCACGGAACACCGCCCGGACGGCCAGCACGGTCAGCAGCAGCAGGGCAAGCCCGCCGACCCACATCTGCCAGCCGGCCGCCTCCATGACGAATGCCCAGAGGTTCGCAAACAACACCGCCACGAACGCCGTCAGCAGGAGCAGGCCGCAGGCCGCCCCGACCCGCCCCAGCAAAGCCACCCAGTCCCAGGCGGGGCGTTCCCCGACCTCCCGAACCTGCATCAGACGCATGAGTCCCGCCGCCGGGCCGCCGAGCAGGAGCAGCCAGAAGACGTTGGACAGGACCGCGATGTC
>JANOOM010000083.1:0-2151 GCA_031421335.1 Armatimonadota bacterium | reverse complement strand
CCAGGGTCGGCGGGGGCGAAGCGGAGCGTGTGCATCCAGTCCATATCGCGCAGGTGGCCGCCGACCTCTTTCCCCGCTTTGGAGAGCCGGTTGCTCCAAGTCTGCACCATTTCGCGCAGGAACTCCTGCCGCGCGCCCATCCCCTGCACATCGTCGGTCAGCACATAGGCTGGCCCGACCTGCCGCCACGCACCCGAAACGCAGACGGCAAGCGCCTGCATCACGTCGGAGGCCGGGCGCGGCTTCTTGAGGTCGCCGGCGAGCACCACCGGCAGAGCGCCGTAGCGCCGATCGGCATACAGCTCAAGGCCCGTCGCCCGCGCCAGCCGCGTGACCAACTCATCCACTGTCTTGACGCCCCCCAGCCCAGTGCCGCGCTCCAAGTCCCGCCGGCTCCAGTTGAAGTCGCTCTCCTTCGGCGCGTTCACCGTGTCGGCCCGCATGTATGCGATGATGGGGTTCTTGCCCGGCTCTACTGGGTCCACACGGCCCCCGCCCGCCGCCTTGAACGCGCCGGTCGTCTCGAAGTCGGCCTCGGCGGCGTTCAGGCAGATGCCGGAGCCGGCCGGGGAGTCGAAGACAAAATTGTCCGTCATGAACCCGTGCAGGCGCAGGGCGGCGTATAACTCATCTTCGGCGATTGTCCGGCCCTGTGCGATGTACGCCTTTTCCGCTTCCGCTTGCGCCTTGAAGAGCGCGTTCACGTCCGCGCCGGGTTTCTGGAGGTCCCGCGCTTCCAGCACCGGCTCTTTGTCCGCGCGCGGCACGACCAAAAACGGGTGGGGGAGCATGGCCTTCAGCAGGCCCTGCTGGTCCGGCGTCAGGTCGCCGAAGGCAAGTCCCTCGCCCGCCATCTGTCGTAGCTGTTCCGGGCTGAACGACCCGATGAGGAACGGCGTCGGGTGCTGGGAGGCCAGCACAGACAGCGGCAGGTCGGCCAGGGCCGGGCTTGTGTTCAGCACGGTCATGGTCGGCGGCGCGAGCGCGTAAACGTGGCCGAACCAGCCGCCCATCCGCCCGTAGCGCGCGGCGATGGATTGGGGCGTCGCGATGGGGTTCTCCGGCAGGCCCGCGTCTGTTTCCGAGGGCGGCGGGAGCGGGGCGGGCCTGACCCACTCTGCCCCCACCGTCAGTGCGACCGCGCCGTCCCCGACGGAGGCCGCCGGCATGGCCCCGAGCGCCTGTGCCAGTGTGGGAGCGGGCGTGGCCGGGGCGGGCGTGGCCGGGGCGGGCGGGGACTGCTGCGCGAGGGCGCCTGAGGGCAACAGGCACAAGGGGAGCAGGAGCCGGAGGCCGACGTTCTTGCGGTTGGTCTTCATGCCCTCAATCATAAGACAAAAGCGCGCGCCTGTCAATGGGCGGGCGCCGAGAACGGCCTAAAGGAGCGGGCCAAGCCTGCCGATAACAGGACAAGAGCGACAGCAATTATAACGACGGCAATTCTAGCAGGAGAACGAACAACCATGACGGTGGTGCTTCCGACGGGCGTGAAACGAAAAGAACTGGGACACCTGCTGGTGGCGCAGGGGACGCTGACCGAGGAACAGCTTTCCCAGGCGCTGGCCCGGCAGGAGCAGGCCGGGAAAGCGCTGGGGCAGGTCCTGGTGGAGATGGGTCTGACGAGCGAGGAAGACGTCACCCGCGCCCGCGCGCAGCAAGTGGACGCCGCGTATGTGGTCATGGACGACGTGGTCGTGGACAAGGACGTTCTGCCGCTTGTTTCTGCCGCCGCCGCCCACCAGTATCTGCTGCTGCCGATCGGGAAGACCCCCGACGGCACCTTGAAGGTCGTCGTCGCCGCTTGGAACGCCCGCGTCATGGAGGCGGCCCACAAGATCGCCACCACGCACCGCCTGCGCCTTGCCCCCGCCATCGCCACCGAGGGGCCGCTGCGCGAGGTCATCGCGCAGTGGTACGGTCCCGCGTCGTGCCCCGAAGACGCCCGCGCCCAGCCCGCCGCCGCCGCCCAAGCTGCCGCCGCGCCCCAGGTGGTCACGCGCCAAGCGGCGCGGAGCGCCGTGCCCGCCATTATCCGGGACGCCCCAACCGATCCCGTGCCGTTCACGTCGCCGGTTCTGCCCGACAAGCGCGCTTCCGAAGTGTTTACCGGGGCGATGGCCTCCGGCTTCGCCCCTGTCACCGGGACCGCCG
>JANOOM010000082.1:0-3338 GCA_031421335.1 Armatimonadota bacterium | reverse complement strand
GGGCACGTCCGCTCTCGTAGTCTCGTCTGATTCTCGTCTCGGTACTCATCTCTGCAAAAAACGTGCCAAACGGCCCGGCCTTCACGGCGTGCTCGTCTCATTGGCGACCCGGCTGGCGCGCTGGTCCTGTGGGGCGCCCTGCTCGGGCGCGGCCCCCACCTTCAGGCGGCGCTCGTCGGGCGCGGCGCCAGGGAACGGCCGCACATATCCCTGCTGAGACTGGAGCAGCCGCTGGAAAGTCTCGTGATACTGCCGGGCCAGGCCCTGGGTCGTGTACCTCTCCTCCAGCACCTGCCGCGCGCGCCGGCCCATGGCTTCCACTTCGGCGGGGTGTGCAGCGAGGTGCTTCAGGACGCCTGCGAGCCGGCCGACGTCGCCTTGAGGCAGGTGGACGCCGCACTGGGCCTCGTCAATGACGCGCGCCACCTCAGACCGGGGCGACACGGCGGCGACGGCGGGCCGGCCGGACGCCAGAATGCTGTAAAACTTGCTGGGGACGCACAGCCCCTCCATGCCCGGCTCGAGCGTCACCAGGGAGACGTCCGCCGAGGCCAGCAGGTCGGCGTAATCCTCCTTGGCTACGAAATCCAGGAGGCGAATGTTTCCAATATTTTCGTCGGCGATGCGCTGCTCGATGTGCGCTTTCTGGGCGCCGCGCCCCACCAGCACGAACTGGATATCGGGTGCTCCTTCCCCGCCGCCATTTTTCAGGGCCTTGGCGGCATCCAGGACCGTGTCGAAGTCGTGGTAGCGCCCGAAGTTACCGGAATACAGGACGACGAACCCGTTCAACCTGTGGAGCGCCCGGAACCTGGTGCTGCGGGGGGCCGGGACGATCTCGTTCGGGTCGGAGCCGATCGGAATCACCTCGATCCGGTGCTCCGGCAGGTCATAGGCTTCCTCAAGGTACTCGCGCATGCACCGACCCAGCACGACGACCCGGCTCGCCGAGTGCAGCCAGCGCTTCTGGCTGCCACGGAACAGGCGCACGAAGGGGTGAGTGCGCGCCATCATCTTCATGGTCACAGACCGGTCCGGCTCCAAGTCATACACGACGTACACGAAGGGCGTGCTTTTCAGCCACCCAAGCGCCTGCGCGCTCATAGCGACCATGGGGGGGGCCGTCCCAACCAGGACGAGGTCGTAGCGCCCGAGGCGGGCCAGCTTGATCAAGGCGCAGAGGCAGAAGAGCAGGTTGGCCGCGAGCCGCAGCGGCGTCGGCAGCCCGTTCGGGCGCGGGGTCGCCAGCCGGTGGATGCTGACCCCGTTCCAGTCCTCCCAGGCAGGCAGGCGCGCGTCCGCATCGCGGTAGAGATTTTTGCTGGTCACGACGTCAATGTCGGTATCGGCGTAGGCCTCGCGCAGGGAGCGGACGAGGTCAGACAGAACCGTCCCTGTGCCGCCCGTGCTGTCCGGGTAAAAGAACTCATTAACGATGCAAATCCGCATGGCGATTAGCTTTCCTGGATTTCCGTGCGTCTCGCCGGGGAGAGGCCGCCGGGGAGAGGCCGCCGGAGTGAGACACGGCAGTGCTTGACTGGCTCATTGTCGGCAGTCCGCGTGCCGAACACGAGTGCCGAGCAAGAGAACTGGAATTCTGCGGGGCCGCAGAAGCGTGGGGCAGGAGATCGTCATGTGAGAATGGAACTATCAAAAATCGTGCCAAAATGTCGTCCCACGCGAAAAAAGGCAGAAAAAAGTGAAAAACGGCGAGAGTTCAGAGTGGCACACGAAAAAAGTCGCGGAAAATCGCCGGTGCCCCGTAGACCGAACAGGGCCGAGAAAGCATTGGCATGGAATTTGCAGGGTAGCGCCGTGTACGGATTCAGATCGGTCCCGACCCGATAACAGACTGGACTGGAGGGCGGGGCGCGATGTTCCGTTCAATAATACCGCAATATCTGCTAGAATGCAATGACGGGACGGCGGAGGAAACAGGAGAGCGCCGCCCCGAGACACGAAAGGTCAATTTATGAAGAAAGCGCTCATCACCGGAATCACGGGTCAGGACGGCTCCTACCTCGCGGAACTGCTTCTCGCCAAGGGGTACGAGGTTCACGGAATCATCCGGCGCGCTTCCACGTTCAACACCAGCCGCATCAACGGGCTTTACGAGGACCCGCACATCAACGGCGTCCGCCTCTTCCTGCACTACGGGGACATCGCTGACTCGACTAACCTAATCAAGCTGCTGTACCGGATTCAGCCGGAGGAGGTCTACCACCTGGCGGCCCAGAGCCATGTCCGGGTCTCGTTCGACATCCCCGAATACACGGGCGACGTGACCGGGATCGGCACGGTCCGGATTCTGGAGGCGATCCGCGAGGTGGGGTTGAAGACGCGCTACTACCAGGCGGGTAGCTCGGAGATGTACGGGCTGGTCCAGGAAGTGCCGCAGCGCGAAACGACGCCGTTCTACCCGCGCTCCCCCTACGGCGCGGCCAAGCTTTACGCGCACTGGATCACCGTTAACTACCGCGAGAGCTATGGCATGTTCGCCTGCAACGGCATCCTGTTCAACCACGAGTCGCCACGCCGGGGCGAGACGTTCGTCACGCGCAAGATCACGCGGGCCGTCGCCAACATCAAGGCCGGCTTGCAGGACAAGCTGTATTTGGGCAACCTCGACGCCCGGCGCGACTGGGGCTATGCCAAGGACTATGTGGAGGCGATGTGGCTGATGCTCCAGCAGGAGGAGCCGGACGACTATGTGATCGCCACCGGTGAGACCCATTCGGTGCGTGAGTTTCTCGAAGAAGCCTTCCACCATGCCGACCTGGACTGGCGTGAGTACGTCGAGCACGACGCCCGCTATGAGCGCCCCGCCGAGGTGGACCTGCTGATCGGGGACGCCGCCAAGGCGAAGAGGAAGCTCGGGTGGGAGCCGCACACGACCTTCCACGAGCTGGTGCGCCTGATGGTGGACGAAGAGATTGCCGCCCTAAATAGTGGCAGCACGAGAGAAAGCAGCAGAGCAATTAGCCGATGAGCGAGAACATCATTTGGGCCGAGACGCGTGCCGTCGTCACCGGCGGGGCAGGGTTCTTGGGGTCGTTCGTGGTGGACAAGCTGCGGGCGCGCGGCTGCCGGGAAATCTTCGTGCCGCGCTCGGCGGACTACGACCTGCGCGATCGGGACGCGATCAGGCGACTCTACACCGACGCGCAGCCCGACATCATCATCCATCTCGCCGCCGTCGTCGGCGGCATCGCGGCCAACCAGGACAACCCCGGCCGGTTCTTCTACGACAATGCTATCATGGGCCTCCAGCTCATCGAGCAGGCCCGCGTGGCCGGGGTCAAGAAGTTCGTCGCCGTCGGGACGATCTGCGCCTACCC
>JANOOM010000081.1:0-5110 GCA_031421335.1 Armatimonadota bacterium | reverse complement strand
GCGGCGGTCCGGAAGCGGGGGAGCGGCCCAGGCGGCGGAAAGCGACCCCGCCCGCAGATCGGCCCTGTCCAGCAGAGTATCCACCGACGGCGCCCGCCCCGGCGCCGATGCCTGGGTCTTATCCTGCCCCCCCAGGATTGGGGGCGGGGGGGCCGCGAGCGCCCAGTGCAGCAGAACGAGTGTCACCGAAAGCGAACACGACGCGCCCAGCAGCAGGGGTTTGGCGGGTTGCCACCAATGCCGCCACCAAGGGACGGGCGCGCGCAGGGCGGCGAGCACGCGGGCGTCGAAGTCCGAACCGATCTCGGGTACCGGCAGGGCGCGCAGGCCGTCGCGCAATGCTTGGGCTTGGGCCAAGTCGTCGGGGGGTTCAGTCATGGTCTTCTTCGCCTTCTTTCAGGGCTGCCGTCCACAGGGCGCGGAACTGGGCGCGGGCGCTGTGCAGGCGCGACCGGACGGTGCCGACAGGGACGCCCAGAGTGGCAGCGATCTCGTCGTAGTCCAGGCCCTCCATCTCGCGCAGGACCAGGGCAGCGCGCATCGGCGGGGAAAGGCGGTCCAGCAGCGCTTCAACGAGGAGCCGCGTGTCGGCGGCATCGGCGAGCGAAGAGGGGGACGAAGACGGCGGCGGGGCAGCCTCTTCGGGCAACTCGCGCGTCCACCGGGCCGACCGGCGGCGGTCCAGGCACAGGCGGACGGCGATGCCGAAGAGCCAGGCCGAGAAGCGGCCCTCCCCCCGGAACGTGGGCAGGCGGCGGAAGGCGCGCAGGAACGCCTCCTGGGCCACGTCCTCCGCTTCCCCTTCGCACCGCAAGATGTGTGCGGCCAGACGGACGACGCGCGTTCGGTAGCGGGCGAGCAGCCAGCGAAAGGCGGCCTCGTCACCAGCCCGCGCCCGCTCGACCCAGGCCGCCTCCTCGCGCTCCTCGCGGGGCAGGCAGTCCGTGGCCGAGTCCGCGGCCATCGGCAGCCGCCCGTCTCGTCCTAATTCTCCGGTCATGGGGTCGTCGTGTGTCCTTCTAAAGAGAAGGACGGGGCAGGTGAGGCAAAAGGTTCGACGGGGAAGGAAGAGATTTCCCCCACCCCCCGCCCCTCCTTTGACCCCGCTCCGTGCCTACGAGGGGCCGCAAGCGGGAGAGGGGAGTCAGAAGAAGATAGAGGGGGAGGGGGCGGGGGCGGTTTCCGGGAAGAAAGGTGCGGACACGGACGTCAACTGTGCCTGGGCGGGCACTCAAAGGCATGACCCGTGTCCTGATGTTCATTATGAAGCAAGAGGAGACATAAATCAACACCCTAAAAGGGTAAAAATGCGGCGCGAGTTGGAACGCACGGCGGAACGCATGGTAAAATAGAAGTAAGCCACGTCTTCGGACACAGAGGAGGCATCGCGTGTACCTGACTTATCGCCCCCTGGAAACCGCCGATATTGAACCCTGCCTGGGCCTGGCGGCAGGCGATTACGCCGAGAACCCGGACATCTTCCCGCGCGCCGCCTCTGTCTGGCAACGACTGCTGGCGGCGGGGTCGCTGAACGGCATGATCCTGGAGGACCGGGCCGCCCCGCCCGCCGACCGGCTGGCCGCGTTCGGCATGAGCGCCTTCGTTTCACCCGCCTTCATAGCCGAGGCTAGGCTAGGCGCGGCGCCCGGCGTAGCCGCCCGGCTCGCGCGGCGGCTGGCGGCGGGCGAGTCGCCCGTGCTGTCCCCCGAGGCCGTCCGCCGGGCGAACTCCGGGCCGGGGCTGCACCTGCTCGTGCTGCACTACACTGAGGCGCCCACCGACTGCCCGGAGCGCCTGCGCGCCGTCCGGGACAAGCAGGTGGAGACCTTCTTTTATGTCCATGGCGGCTACCGCTACGCCGAAATGCTTGTCGAGCACCGCAGCGACGACCTGCGGCGGTTCGCGCTGGAAGGCGGGTTCCGCGTCCGCTCCGACTACGGCGCGTATTACCGCGATCACCCGAGGCCGCCGGGTGCGTGCCCCTCGCTGCTGGGGATCACGCGCGCGGAGACCGAACCCCACCCCGGCCTGCACGTCGCGCGGCTCTTCGTGTACACCCCGCCCCGGTTCTACTTCAAGCCGCGCGAGCAGGCGCTGCTCCGGCAGGCGCTCCTGGACAAGACCGACGAGGAGACGGCCGCCGCCCTGGGCGTGACCGTGGACACAGTGAGGAAGCGCTGGGCCGGCCTCTACGACCGCGTCGCCGACGCCGACCCGGCCCTGTTCCACGGCTCACCCGAATCGGGCACGTCCCATCGGGGGCTGGAAAAGCGGCGGCCTTTGATGCGCTACCTGCGCCTGCACCCCGAAGAGATGCGGCCCGCCGAGCAGCCCGCCTGATATCCGGTTAATACCCGACTAATACCCGAGCGCAAGGCCGTCGGAGCGCGGGTCGGAGCCGCCGGCGAGCGAACCCGTCTCGGCGTCCCGCGTGATGATCTGGGACGAGCACGACCCCGACCACGGCCCGCCGACCGTCAAATGGTGGCCCCGGCGACGCAGGCCGTAGCAGGTGTCCAGGGGCAGGCGGTCCTCGACGACAAGCTCGGCCCCGTCCGGCGGGACATGCCACTTGGGGCTCTCGATGGCCTCCTGCGGGCTGCGGCCCCGGTCCACCATCTGCGTGATCGTCTGCAAATTCGTCTGAACCTGCACATCCGCGCCGGGCGTCCCGCCGACCGCCCACAGCTCGTCATCTTTGAACGCCATCCAGGTGTTGAGCGTGTGCATGGTCTTCTTGCCCGGCACGAGCACGTTCGGACTCTTCGGGTCCAGGCTGAAGCCGGTCATGCGGTTGTTCAGCAGGACGCCCGTGCCCGGCACGACCACGCCGCTGCCGTAACCGTGGAAGACGCTTTGTATCCAGGACACGGCGTTCCCGTGCGAGTCCACGACGCACAAGTACGTCGTGTCTGAGCCGCCGTTTATAACCGGCAGGCGGCCCGGCGAGTAGCGCGGCGCGGCCTCGGCCCCAATGCGCTTGCGCTGCTGGGAAGCATAATCCTTGGACAGCAGTGTCGCAAGCGGCGTGTCCGGCACGTCCCCTAGATATGCCAATCGGTCCGCGAAGGCCAGCTTCTTCGCTTCGGCCATCAGGTGCAGCGCTTCCGGCCCCTCGGGGTCCATCGCCCCCAGGTCGAAGCCCTCCAAGATGTTCAGCATTTGCAGCAGTAGGCAGCCCTGCGAGACCGGCGGCTGCTCTGTCACCGTGACACCGCGGTAGGTCGTGCGGATCGGGTCCAGTACTTGCGAGTGGTGGCCTGCGAGATCTTCGCGCGTGAAGAAGCCGCCGTTCGCCTCGGAGTAGTCCACCATCTTTTCGGCGAACTCGCCCTCGTAGAAGGCCGCCCGCCCGCCTTCCGCGATCTGGCGGAGGGTGCGGGCGAGTGCCGGCTGATACAAGGTGACGCCGGCCCGCAGGCCGTCGGGGACCAGGGCCGCGCCCGACTCGGGGAACGCATCCCAGAGTTCGTCGTGGGCGCGCAGCAGGGCGGCCTGCCAGGCGGGCAGGGCGTAACCCTCCTCGGCTAGCGCGATGGCGGGGGCGAGCACTTCGGAGGCGGTCATGGTGCCCCAGGTCTCCAAGGTCGTCATCCAGGCGTCCACCGCGCCTGGCACGGCGGCGGCCCGGATGCCGCGCAGGGGGACCGCGCCGCCCATCGCTTCTGGTGTTGCCCCGGCGGGGGCCGCGCCGCTGCCGTTCAGGGCGGACAGTTTGCGGGCGGGCGCGTCCCAGTTCTGCGCGAAGGCGTCCCCGCCGAGATGGGACAAGTGCGGCTCCATGACGGCCATCGCGGCCCCCATCGCCACGGCGGCGTCGGCGGCGTGGCCGCCCGCGCGCAGGATCTCGACGCCGATAAGCGCGGCGAGCGGGTTGGCCGCCGCCGCCATGGCCGTGCGCGCGGTGCGCCCCGGCGTTCGGGTGATGCTTTTCATGCTCGTGCTGCCCCCTGCTTCAAGCGGACATGATACGTCAATGACGTACAAGCCGATATTCTGTGGCATACTGCAGCCAGCAGTCGGGAAGGCGCTGTTCAAGCGACGCCCTCCCACCGTCAGATTACTTCCTCAGTGGCTGATGGATTGCCGCGATTGCTGACGCAACAGTCTATGCAATAGTCTATGCAATGGTCTTGAGTTTCAAGATCTTGCGCCAGTTGCCCTGTCGCATAGGAATCGCTTCCTTCCGACAAGATTGAGAAGATCGCCCCCGTCGGCGGCCTTTTCGTTTTCATTGTAGCAGATGCGTAGCCCGTTTACAGACGGGCAGGTAAGACAGAAAAGGCCGCCCCACTGGGGGCGGCCTTCTGTCGTCCAGGGACGGGGCGATGCTCAGGGGGACGGCGCGAGGTGCAGGGCGAGGCCCGTCCCGTCCGGGAACAGCGGCACGACGAGGGACCGGAGGGTGGGGTCGCTCGACAAGCGGACCTGGTCGCGGCCGAGGCGCTTGGCGGCGTACAGGGCGCGGTCCGCTGCGTCTATCAGGGCGTCCCGGCCGGCCTCCTGCGGCGGGCAGGCCGCCACGCCGATCGAGCAGGTCAGGTGCAGGCCCGCGCCGAGAAGGCCCCAGCCCAGCGCCAGCGGGCGGGAAGCGACGGCGGCGCGCACACGCTCGGCGAGGCGCAGCGCCCCTTCGGCGTCCGTGCCGGGCAGCAGGGCCAGGAACTCCTCGCCGCCCCAGCGCCCCAGGATGTCCACTTCGCGCAGGCAGGCGCGGACGGTGTGGGCGAACTCGCACAGCACGGCGTCGCCGGCCGGGTGGCCGTAGGTGTCGTTGATGGCCTTGAAGTGGTCAATGTCCAAGAATAGCAGCGCGCACGGGCCGCCGCCCCGCTGAACGCGGGCGGTCTCGGCGTCCAGGGCGGCAATCAGGGCGCGATGGTTCGGCAGGCCGGTCAGCGGGTCCGTCGTCGCCAGCGCCTGGAGTTGGGCATTGGCTTCTTCCAGCCGCGCGTTGGCGTCCTGGAGGGCCGCGTTCAGCCCGACTAGGGCGGCGGCCTCGCGGCGGTGGTGTTCCACTTCCATCTGAATGACCAAGGACTACGAGCGGTCGTCGGCCTCAACGCGAAAGACCTCTTTTTACCTCGGGCGGAAAGTCGCGGGGGGTGCC
>JANOOM010000080.1:0-2511 GCA_031421335.1 Armatimonadota bacterium | reverse complement strand
GTCACGGAGCGAACGCGGCGGTGGGCGCCCACTCTTCCTCATTGTCCGCCGGCATCTTGCCCCCGTCCCGCAGGGCGCGCAGCAGGGACGTGTGGGCGTCTTCGAGCTGGCGGATCAAGCGGCGCAGGCGGCGGACGGTCTCGTCGGGCAGGTGGGCGTACATGGGGCCGCAGAGGAAGGCCGTGCAGCCGTAGGGGCGCAGGTCGTCGGGGAAGGTGCAGCGGCCTTTGTCCAAATAATCGCAGGGCTGGAGGGGGGCAGTGTCGCCCGCGAGCATCGGCAGGGCGATGGGCGCGGCCAGCCGGCTGCCCGCGTAGGAGACGGCGGGCGCGTAGGCGTCTTCGCCGTTCAAGTGCGGGAAGGTGTGCCCCAGACCGACGGCGAGGGCGACGTCAACGGGCGTCACCCGCGTCGGCTTGATGCAGCAGGGGGTGAGGCAGGTGGGGCAGTGCTTGGCCGTGAACGGGTCGAAGACCAGCCGGATCTCGCGCTGGAGGCGGCGGTATTCGCTGAGGGGGTTGGGGCCGGCGCGGCGATGTTTGTGTTTCATAGGCTTCCAGAGAGTTTTTAAGCGGCGAATGGGTCCCAGAGCGGCAGGAGGCGCTGCCAGGCGGAAGCGCCCTCACCCGCCGAAGCGCTGAAAAGGGACGGGACCGCGCTGGTGGCGCAGGCGGCGAGGCCCATAGAAAGAATCAAAACGCCGGCCCCGAGGGCGACCAGCCGCAGGACATCAGGGCGCGTCCGCCGCCGCCGGCTCGGGGCCGTTTGCCCCAGCAGCCAGCCGCACAGGGGGGCGAGGAGCAGGGTGAACAGGCCGAATCGCGCCCCCCAGAAGATGGTCCCGCGCAGGATGGCGACGGCGAAGACGCGGGCGACAAGGCTCAGGGGCGAACCGTCCGGCAGCATCTCCCCGGTGGGCCAGGACGGACCCGCTGCGTCGTCGGTGGTCAGCAGGGCGGCCAGCAGCAGAGTGACGGCGGACAGGGCCAGTGCCAGAAGGGCAAGGTGGCGCATGATCGCCTCGGTAGCGGTGTAAGCAGGAGCGTGCATCAGCCCGCGCCGCCGCAGCTCGCGGCCCGCCGCGTCCAGCCGGGCAGGGTAGAGTTCGGGGTCGAGGTGGCGGGCGATGTCGAGGAGATCGGTGTCGGCCTGCGCCCGCAGGTAGGCCCCGTAGACCCCCGGCTCGGTCTCCTCGTCGGCATGAAGCAGGGCATGGCTCATGGGGAGATTATACCCGGCGGGGGCGGGGCGCGTCACGGGGGGGCGGCCTTGTGCAGTCTTGCAAGGGCGCGATTTATCGCGCACTCTTTTACGAGGCAGAACAGCGGGCGCGCAGAACGGCGGGAACCAGCCTTGAAAGGCCGGTTCCTACTTCGACCAGTCCCACGCTGCCCGCCCCGCGCGGTAAGGGAGCTGGACGGTCTTGCCCGAGGCGATGTCCACGACGAAGATCTCGTCCTCGGGGACGGGGGGCTTGGAAACGGTGTAGGCGAGCTGGGCGCCGTCCGGGGACCAGCGCAGGGACGTGACATGGCGGCGGCCGAACACGGACCAGCCCCAGCGGACGGGGACGTCCCGGCCGTAGGCGCTGGTCGCGAGGTCGTAGGTGCGGATGACGTGCCCGTCCCCTGGTGGCACGAAGGCGATCCGGTCGCCCGACGGGTCGAGCGCGAAGACGGCGGCGGCGGGGCCGGGAGTCACGGCCCCCGCGCTCTGGACCAGGGTCTGCGGGCCGGTGGGCGTCTGGACGCCGTAGGCGAAGCGGCCCGACTCGGCCAGGGCGGGGCTGCGGGTAGCCGAAACGTCCGGGGCTAGGGCGAGCGTCAGGCCATGCAGGTTCAGAGGGATCTTCAGCATCTGGTCGGGCAGCTCGGTCGGGACGCTGTACTGGGTGCCGTCTTCCAGAAACATCAGGGACGAGTCCGAGTCCCAGGCCAGGCCGACGACCTGCTTGAGGTGCTGCCGGGTCAGGTCCATGACCAGGCGCGGGAGGCTGGCGCTGCCCGGCGCGAGCGGCATCACCCAGATCTGGTTCTGGATGGTCTGCTTTTCTTCTTGGAGGGTGATGAGCTGCTTTTCAAACGCGAGCTGGGTGCCGTCGGGCGACAGGGCAGGCTGCGTGATCCACTCGCGCGCCCCGGCGTCGGTGTCCTGCGGCTCGTTCTCGTGGACCAGCAGGCGCGAGGCCCCGCCAGGCGTGGTGACGTACAGCCCGCGCAACGTCGTCGTCTTCTCCGAGGGCGCTTCGGCTTCCAGATAAACGAGGTGGCCGGTCGGAACGCCTTTGACGTGCGGGGGCGAGGTGACTGCGCCGGCCAGGGTGAGCAGGGCTGGGACGGCGGCGGCCAGGCCGAGCAGCCCCCACACCAGGGCACGGCGGCGCGGGTTCCCACCCCGGACGGCGGCGGGGAAGACGACGAACGGGGGGCCGAGGACGACGCCCCCCCCCGCCCCCAATTCTGGGGGTGCCGGACTCGAGATGAGGCCCGAGTCGGGAGCGGCTTCCCTTCC